>JAJRWP010000118.1 GCA_021545645.1 Zetaproteobacteria bacterium
CGATTGCGGCTGGGACGCTTGATTTGTGGACGTGCATCAAATGGGGGTTTATGGGCTTGCTATGCAGCAGCCTTGCGGCAACGGTGTTTTTTATCTGGCAGTCGGATACGCAAAAAGAGCTGCGCGTCGAAACCACCGGACAACAACAGAATCAGCAGACACATGTCGATAAACCGCTTATTATTGAACGCAAAGCCGGTAAAATGACTTGGCGTTTAAAGGCGAAAAAAGCAGCACAGGAGTTGGCTGGCAGCATGCATCTATTCGAACCGCAATTGGAGCTTTTTTCCGAAAGTGGTAAACGCATTCCGATGACCGGCCACGAAGCATGGTTCGACCCGCTGAGCAAAGCCATACGCTTCAAAGGCGATGTCGTGATACGCTACGGCGATTGGACGCTGTATGGCGATGATGTACGCTACGATCATGCCACAGACACCATACATATTCCGGGAAAATTTCGCCTCAACGGGAAATTAACACGCGCACGCGGCAAAGGCTTGACCGCTTGGCGCAGCAAACATCATATTCGTGTGGATCACGCGGTATGGATTGAAGACAACCATCCGCGCAGGATGCAGGTGATGCCATGAAATACATACATTTGCGAGTAAATTTTCTGCTGTTTGGTGTGTTGGCTCTGCTGTTGTTGCTCGGCAGCACAACGCAGGCGGCAACGGTGACCATTCAATCCGACCATTTGGACATTTGGCACGATAAACAGCAGGCACTGTTTACCGGCAACGTGCATTTGGTACGCGATGATTTCGAACTATTCTGCGATTCGCTGCGCGCTTTCTACAAAAGCGAAAAAGACGGTGGCGGCATTGATCATGCACTGGCTATCGGGGATGTGCGCCTGCTGCAGGGAGATAAAAAGGGCAGCGCCGATAGTGCTGTCATCGATAACGAAAAACAAATCATCACCCTGAAAGGAAATGCTGTTATGCAGCAAGTCGGCGGACGCATTGAGGGTGATATTATCGTTCACGATATGGTGGCCAAAACCACCGAGGTCAGACAGGGTGAAAATGGCCGGGTACGCCTGCGTATCGACGATAAAAACGCCGCTCCTGCCAAAAGCTCAGCAGCCAAGACATCACCAGCCAAAAGTTCAACAGAAGAAATCGCTACGCAGAAACAAGACAAGCCGGAAAAAGCTGCGCCGCAAGCAGACAAACGGCTAGCAAACGAGGTGCTTGCACCCGCTGCGTCGGAGGCAACACAACCGTGAGTCAAGTCCATCATTTATCGGCCCACGGCTTGAGCAAAAGCTTCAGTAAAAAACGCGTCGTGCATGCCGTCGATATTGATGTGTATTCCGGCGAATGCATCGGTTTGCTCGGCCCTAACGGCGCTGGCAAAACAACCTGTTTCTACATGGTTTGCGGATTGATTAACGGCGATGCCGGGGTTGTTAGTCTGGATGGCGAGGATATTACACGCCTGCCGATGCACCGCCGCGCCCGCCGTGGCATCGGTTATTTGCCGCAGGAAGCCAGTATTTTCCGCAAGCTTAGCGTGCGTGAAAATCTGCTCGGTATTTTTGAAACCTTGGACATGCCTGCCGCCGAAGTAGAAGAAAAACTGGAAGCGCTGCTTGTCGATTTGGGTATCGAAGGCGTGCAACATCAGAAAGCCTTCACTCTGTCCGGCGGCCAGCGGCGGCGCACCGAAATTGCCCGCGCACTGGTCACCGAACCACGTTTTTTGTTGCTTGATGAACCGTTTGCCGGTGTCGATCCTATTGCAGTCGAGGATATTCAGGCCATTATTGCCGAGTTGAAGAAACGCGGCATCGGTATTCTGATTACCGATCATAATGTGCGCGATACCTTGAGTATTTGTGATCGTGCGTATTTGATGAATGCTGGGGAAATTCTCGTGCAAGGCACGGCGGATGAAATTATCGCGCATCCGGATGCGCGACGTCTTTATTTGGGCGATAGCTTTAAGATGTAGCTGCGGCAAAAGGTGACGATGGCACAAGGGGAATGGAACATGGGCGCGGAAAATTCTAAACGGCGATTGATTGTTGCCATCACCGGCGCTTCCGGTGCGGCCTACGGTTTGCGCCTGATTGAGCATCTGGGGCAAACCGACATTGAACAACATATATTGATTTCCGATGCCGCACGGGTGGTGCTGAAGCAGGAGTTGGACATCGAACTGCCGGTTGAGCCGCAGGCAGCGGCGGATTTTTTATGCAAACACCTCACTGTGCCGACGGAAAAATTGAAAAGCTACGCGCTGAACGATTGGTTTTCACCGGCAGCATCCGGCTCGTCCGGCATTGATGCGATGGCCATTGCCCCTTGTTCGATGGGCACACTGGCACGCATTGCCACCGGGGCATCGGACAATCTAATCGAACGCGCCGCCGATGTGATGCTTAAAGAACGTGGTCGCTTGGTGTTGATGCCGCGCGAAACGCCGCTATCGAGCATTCATCTCGAACATATGCTGAAATTGTCGAATCTCGGCGTACATATCGTGCCGGCCATGCCGGGTTTTTATCATCGCCCGTCGAGCATGGATGAGCTGATTGATTTTATGGTTGACCGCATGTTGGCGCATTTGGCGGTGGATGTTGCCGGGATGAAACGATGGGGCGCGTCATGACACATTCAACCGATCATCGAAAGCGCATGCATGTGCGTTCGCTGCTCATCCTGACCCTGCTATTAAACGGCTGTGCTGCCGCGACTGCCGTATCGGCGATTCCCGGCGTGCTGGTCGAGCGGGCTGTCAGTTTTTTCAGTGGTCAGGAGGCGAGTTTGCCGGTCGGTATGCAGCAAGCCTTGGTCGGCGTGCAGCAGGGGCTCAAGCAAATGGGTCTGCAAGTCGATGTGCTGGAACCGATTGAGGATGGCTATGCAGTGGAATTCGGCAACGGCGAATTGGATGGCGGTGTTCAGTTAAAACGGCAAACCCGAAGTCTGACCACGCTAACGGTTTCGGCGCATCGCGGTTTAACGCACGAAGCATCGGTAGAGCAGGCGATGGTCAAAGCAATACGTCTGGCCACGGAGCAGACGAATAAAGATATCCGCTTCGATTTTCAAGGCTACCGGAAAATATATGCAAAACCCGATACCGGAAAACGACATGTCGGCTGGTTTCGGCCCGGTGCGATGCTGCATGTTACGAAAAACAAGCATCCCGGCTGGCTAAAAATCAAATTACCGTCGGGGCAAGCCGGTTATGTCATCGCCAATCTGAGAAAAGGTGGCGGATGATGTTGGCAAAGCGTTGGACGCCAACGGGCTTTGCTTTTAGGATAGGAAAAACGGGTGAAAAACAGGTTTTGGAGGTGTTTTATGGCGATAGATCAAGCGATTCTCGATGATGTGGCGGAAAAAGTGGCTGGTGGGCTGCGCCTCATCGGCAGTGTAAAAGAAGAAGCGCAAGCGCAAGTTAAATCGCTGCTGGAAAGTGCTTTTTCCGAGCTGGATATTGTCAATGCCGAGCGCATGCAGGTGGCCGAAGCGATGTTGGACAAAACACGTCAGCAGATGGCTGAACTGGAAGCACGCATTGAGCAATTGGAAGCCACCGCGCTAAAAAAAGACTCGAAAAAAACAGCCAAAAAAGCCAGCTGATCGATGCTTTCCCGCCTGCCTAGCGCGGCACTGCGCGGATTGCATGCCGAGGCGGTGGATGTCGAAGTCGATTTGTCGCGCGGCTTGCCGGCGTGGAATATGGTCGGTTTGCCGGAAGCATCGGTGCGCGAAGCGCGTGATCGGGTGCGCGCCGCATTGCTCAATTCCGGTTTTGAATTTCCGTTACGCCACATCACCGTCAATCTAGCTCCGGCGGACCGTCGCAAAGACGGATCGCATTTCGATTTGCCCGTCGCCATCGGTTTGCTGCTGGCCAGCGATCAAATTCACAGCCCGCAAACAGACGAAAAACCGCCGTTTATGATTGGTGAATTGGCGTTGGACGGGCGCTTGAATCCGGTTCCCGGTGTGTTGCCGTTGACCATGCATGCCCGCGAACAGGGTTACCAAAGCCTGATTGTGCCGGAGCAAAATGCGCAGGAAGCGATGATGGTTAGCGATTTACAAGTACTGCCCGCCGCATCGTTGTTGCAAGTGGCATCGCATTTGGCCGGTCGATCCCCGCTCACCCCCTGCACGGAGAATACCGCAGCGCCGAATACGGACGGTGATTTGCCCGATCTGGCCGATATTCGCGGCCAGTTGCAGGCGCGGCGGGCTTTGGAAATCGCCGCTGCCGGTGGGCATCATATGCTGATGAGCGGCCCGCCCGGTGTTGGCAAAAGCATGCTGGCCAAACGCCTGCCCGGTATTTTACCGCCCCTGACCCTTGATCAGCGCCTTGAAGTGGCGCGGATTTATAGCGTTTCCAGCGATGCCAGCCGCAATATCAACGATACTGCGCCACCATTCCGCTCGCCGCATCACTCGGCTTCCGATGTGGCGATGATTGGCGGCGGCAGCACGCCGCGTCCCGGCGAAGTTTCAAGGGCAGATTTCGGGGTGTTGTTTTTGGATGAATTGGCCGAGTTCAAACGGCAGGTACTGGAAGTGCTGCGCCAACCGTTGGAAGACGGCAAGGTGTGCATCGCACGCGCCGCCGATACCCTGGAATTTCCGGCGCGGTTTCAGTTGTTGGCAGCGATGAATCCGTGTCCGTGCGGTTATCTCGGCCATCCGACACGCGCCTGCACTTGCTCGCCGTCGCAAATCAATCGTTATCGCCAACGCATTTCCGGACCGCTGCTGGACCGGTTCGACCTGCATGTGCATGTGCCGCCGGTGGATAAAGACGAATTGGCGAGCATGCGGTCGGGAGAAACGTCGCAAAGTGTGGCCAAGCGCGTACTCACGGCAAGGCAGCGGCAATATGCGCGTTTGGGCGACGGTATTGTCAATGCACGCATGTCGCAATCGCAAATCGAGCAGCATGCGCACCCCGATAGCGACGGCGCACGCCTGCTGGATACGGCGATGCAGCGTTTTTCGCTATCGGCACGCAGTTATCACCGTATTTTGAAGGTGGCGCGCACCATTGCCGATTTGGCCGGAGAGGATAAAATACTTTCCGAACATATTGCCGAGGCGCTACAATATCGCAGTGAAGGCGTGTCTTAAAAAGGACTGGCTATTCAAAGGTTGCGAGGAAAATCATTCTAAAATAACACAGAGCGGATGATTTTCCATTGCCTTTCAAATTAGCCGGATGCATGCTTGTTGGTGTGACTTGGCTCACGGCGCTTGATTTATGCCCCCACTATCGTGCAGCATATTGCCGTGACCCGGATGAAACAAATTTAGGGGAAGGTAAAAAAGGAGAGGATTAAAATGTTGAACAAATTAAATAAAATGAAGTC
>JAJRWP010000010.1 GCA_021545645.1 Zetaproteobacteria bacterium
GCCACAGTCACCCCGCTTTTTGAACGTCACCCCGAAGTAAAAAAGGTGGACATTAGGTTTGATATCGAAAAAGGGCGTGAGGTATATGTGGAGCGCATCGAAATTAGCGGCAACCTCAAGACCGAAGATTATGTGATTCGTCGTGAAATGCGCCAGATGGAAGGTGCCAGATTCTCCAGCAGCAAACTGGAAACAAGTAAGAAGCGCATGGAAAAGCTAGGGTATTTTGAGGATGTGAGGGTTTCCATGCCGCGCGGCAGCAGCCCGGATAAGGTGGATCTAAAGGTCGGGCTGGAAGAAAAATCGACAGGCTCTTGGACCTTCGGCATCGGCTTTTCCCAGCTGGAAAAGGTATTTCTTCGCAGTTCCATCAATCAGAGCAACTTTCTCGGCAAGGGTCTGACCACCAGTCTTACCGGCGATGTTGGCGCACGAACGCAGAATATCAGCGCAAACATTACCGACCCTTATTTTATGGGCGAAAATATCAGTGCATCACTGAATATTTTTAAACGCCAGTCGCGCTATCAGAGTATCACCTTGTATAAGGAGAATAGCTACGGCGGTGGTTTCGGCATCGGTGTGCCGATTACTGAACATACAACTTATAATGTTTCTTATCAGTATTCGCGCAATAGTATCTTTGATATACCCGTCGGGTCTTCGATTTTCCTTCGCGCCCAAGAAGGCACGCAAACCACCGGTGAAGTCACTCAGAGCCTGACTTGGGATACGCGCAATAGATTTATATCCGCGACCAGTGGTTCGCTTCTTAGTGCAAGTTTCGGCGTTGCCGGTTTGGGCGGTGCCAGTCGCTTTATTACTTCTGCTGGTAGGGCGGCTTCTTATTTGGAACTTGCCGATGGCATTGTTTTCAATCCTTCGGCTGAAGCTCGCTATATTCGTGGCTACAATGGCCAGACAGTACCGATTTATCGGCTGTTTTCTCTCGGTGGTATCGGTTCGGTACGCGGCTTCGATACTTCCGGCATATCCATACGCGACCCGAATAGCAACGATTTGATTGGCGGCAACAAAAGCGCGACCATCAATTTTAATTTGTTTTTCCCCCTGCCTTATATGCGGACATCTGGATTCCGTGGTGTTAGCTTTGTCGATATGGGTGATGTCGCCGACTTCAACCAAACCCTCAGTTTTTCCAAAGCGCGAATTTCGACGGGTTTTGGTATGGAATGGATTTCTCCGGTCGGGCCGATCGGGTTATCATGGGCTTTTGTGCTGCGTGACCGTCCAAATGATATTCGCAAAAAGTTTGAATTTGCCTTAGGTTCGACATTTTAATGACGGGTAAAAGTAAGGAGTATTTATGAATCTTCGCATGTTTGCATCTGCAATGATGGTGGTTGGGATGTTTTCTGTCGGCCATGCTGCGGCAGCCGAATTGAAGGTGGTTTTTGTCGATGTCAAAAGCGCCATTGAAAATACCAAACAGTATCGGGATGGTCTACAGCACCTTGAAAGCATCAAAAACTCCAAGCAGAAAGAGCTAGAAACGTTACGCGATAAAATTAACCAGATGGATAAGGATTTGTTGAATCAATCCATGGCCATGTCGCCGGATCGGCTTTCAAAGAAACAGCAAACGATCAATGACATGAAAAAAGACTTTCAGCGCAAACTTCAGGATGCACAAGAAGCGATGACCATGGAACGCAACCGTTTGCTGCAGGGCATCAACACCAAATTCGGTAAAAAGATTCGCGAATTGGGTAAAGAGAAAGGCTACGATTACATCCTGACCAAGCCATCTGTTCTGTATGTCAAAGAAACGCACGATATCACTGCCGAGGTCACCAAACTGCTTGATGTAAGCAAGTAGGAGCCTAGCCAGTGAGCATAAGCATCGGTGAAATTGCCGAACGGGTTAACGGCACATTGCAACACGCCAACCCTGATGTGCGGATTGCTGGCGTCGAATCCTTGGATCATGCCGAAACGGAACATGCGTCTTTTCTGGCCAACAAAAAATATTCATCGGCTTTTTCGAAATCAAAAGCCGGTGTTATTCTGATTAGCGAAAAAGCATTTCCCGATGCCACACGGCCACTGATACGGGTTGCCGATCCGTATTTGGCGTTTACACATTTACAGCGTTATTTTTATCCGCAAGCGGCAGCAAGCGGTGAACGCCATCCAACAGCGGCAATTGATGCTTCGGCAGAGCTTGCCGACGATGTCGATGTCGGCGCGATGGCCGTGATTGGCGCGCATGCGCGGATTGCTTCGGGAACCCGCATTGGTGCTGCTTGTGTGATTGAAGAAGATGCACACATTGGTGAGGGCTGCTTGCTGCATGCGCGTGCGGTTGTCGGAAAAGCTTGTGTTTTGGGTGATCGTGTGATTTTGCAGGCCGGTGTTGTCATTGGTTCCGATGGATTCGGTTATGCATGGAGTGGCAGCGAGCATTTGAAGATTCCGCAAGTTGGCCGTGTTGTGTTGCAGGATGACGTGGAAATCGGTGCCAATACCTGCATTGATCGCGGTGCAATCGGCGATACGTTGATTGAACGCGGCGTGAAATTGGATAACCTGATTCAGATTGGTCATAACGTGCAAATCGGTGCGTTCAGTGTTATGGCTAGCCAAGTCGGTATCTCGGGCTCAACAACCCTAGGGCAGGGCTGCCAATTGGGTGGGCAGGTAGGTACAGCCGGTCATATCAATATTGGCGACGGCTGCAAAATTGCGGCCAAAAGCGGTGTGCCGGGCGATCTTGAAGCGGGCGGTACATACGCCGGTATTCCGGTCATGCCGCATCGCGTATGGCTAAAGGTTTCAGCTATTTTGCCGCGCTTGCCGGGATTGTGGAAACGCTTATCTGCACTGGGCTTTAAATAAACCGCATGATTTCAAGGAGTCGAACGTGCCTGAATTAAATATTGATGATATTATGAAAATCCTTCCACACCGTTATCCCTTTTTGCTGGTTGATAAGGTGCTGGATTTCGAAGTGGAAAAATCGATCAAAGCCATCAAAAATGTTAGCTTTAACGAACCACAGTTCGCCGGGCATTTTCCTGAATACCCGTTGATGCCGGGGGTGATGATGGTCGAGGCGATGGCGCAAGTTGGCGGTATTTTGGCTTTCCAATCGGTTCCTAGCGATCAGGAGTATCTGGTTTATTTTACCGGTATCGACAAAGTGCGTTTTCGCCGCCCGGTTCGTCCCGGCGATCAAGTGGTATTCGATCTCACTGTGTTGCGCCGCCGTGGCTTACTGTGGAAATTCCATGGTGAAGCAAGGGTCGATGGGGAATTGGCTTGTGAAGGCGATGTGATGGCAACCATGATGCCGACGGACGAAGTATGACCATGATTCACCCGACAGCCGTTATTGCCGCAGGGGCGAAAATCGCCGCTGACGTTAAAATCGGTCCGTATTGCACCATTGACGAGCATGTGAGTATCGCTTCGGGCACTGAACTTATATCGCATGTTGTGCTGTCCGGACATACAGAAATCGGCAAGAATAATCGTATTTTCCCCTTTGCCGCCATCGGTATGGACCCGCAGGATTTGAAATATCACGGCGAACCCTCAACCGTCATTATTGGCGATAACAACACCATTCGCGAGAATGTCACCATCAATAGCGGGACCGAAGGTGGCGGTATGGAAACACGGGTGGGAAGCAGCAATATGCTGATGGCCTATGTGCATATTGCGCATGATTGCTCGCTTGGCGATGAAACGATTTTAGCCAATTGCGCCACCTTGGCCGGGCATATTGAAATTCAGGACGGTGCGATTATCGGTGGCATGTCTGCAATTCATCAATTCGTGCGCATCGGTCGGTATGCGATGATCGGCGGCATGAGTGGCATCACCAAAGATGTTCCGCCTTTTTGTTTGACTGCCGGCGGCTACCGTCCGGGATTGGCCGGTCTGAACATTATCGGCTTAAAACGCCGGGGTTTTTCGCTTGATGACATTGCCCAGCTCAAGCAGGTATACCGCACGTTGCTGCAGGGTTCCGGTTCGCTGGCCGATAAAATCGCAAAAGCAGAATCGGCATTGGGCGATCTTCCGCAGGCTGGCGAGTTGTTGGATTTTGTGCGCACGGCCAAACGCGGTTTGACAACACATCGGCGCGATGGAAACAACGAATAACACGCTGCCCGCCAGCGTCGGTCTGATGGCCGGTTATGGTGCATTTCCGTTGGAGCTTGCCAAATCATTGCAGGCGCGCGGTGTTGAAGTGCATACCGTTGCGGCCCGCGAAGAGACCTTTCCCGAAATCGAGCAATATTCCGCATCCACCTGCTGGCTGCATGTCGGCCAGCTCGGCGGCATGATCAAGGCTTTCAAAACAGCAGGCGTCGAATCGATGGTATTTGCCGGAAAAGTGCAGAAATTGCATCTTTTACGCAATTTCCGTCCCGATTTGACGGCCATCAAAACACTGGCACTGCTTCCCGACCGGCGCGACGATACGATTATGAACGCCATCACCGACGAGGTCGCTAAAGCCGGGATTACCGTCCGTTCGCAAATCGAATTTGCTGGCGAGATGTTGGCTGGAGAAGGGCTTTTGTTCGGCCCCAAACCTTCAGCCAAGGTGCGCGACGATATTGCTTTCGGTTATCGGCAGGCGGCAGGTATTGCCGCATTGGATATCGGACAAACTGTGGTGGTTCGCCACGGCGCTGTGCTGGCCGTCGAATCTATCGAAGGCACTGACGAGGCGATTCGCCGTGGCGGTGGATTCGGCAACGGCAAAGCGGTGATCGTGAAAGTCGCCAAACCATCGCAGGATTTGCGTTTCGATGTTCCTGCTTTCGGTGCGGACACCCTCGAAACGATGCGAGCCAGCGGTTGCAGCACCCTTGCTGTGCAGGCGGACTTAACGCTGATGATTGAAAAACAGCGCATTGCCGAATTGGCTAAAAAATACGCGATTACCGTCTATGGATACCGCCCCGATTGAATAAACGCCCTCTCAAGGTGTTGATTTCCGCCGGTGAGGCATCCGGCGACATGCATGCCGCTGCACTTATTCGGAGCTTACGCGAAATTTCTCCCGATATAGCTATAAGTGGTATCAGCGGCCCGGCAATGCAGCAGGCCGGATGCCATGCGCTGGCCGATATGAACGAACTCAACGTCATGGGTGTGGTCGATGTGCTGAAATCATTGCCGCGTATCCGGCAGGTGCGTCAGCGCATTCTGCAATGGACGGAAAAAGAGCGTCCCGATGTTGCTATTCTCGTCGATTTTCCCGGTTTTCACATCAATATCGGACGAAAATTACGCCAAATGGATATTCCTGTGCTGCAATATATCGCTCCCAAATTATGGGCATGGGGCGCTTGGCGGGCAGGGAAATTGCGCGATTCGCAAGATGTATTGGCCAGTATTTTACCGTTCGAAGCGGATTGGTTCGCACAACGGGGCATTCACGCCCAATATGTTGGCAATCCCAGCGCTGCGACATCGCACAACGGCTGGAGCAAAGCCGAATTTTTAGAGCGTTCGGGGTTGAATTCTGCGGCGCAGGTACTGGCGATTCTGCCCGGCAGCCGTCCGTCGGAATTGGCCCATCATATTCCGTTGCTGGTGGCGGCTTGGGCGCGTATCCATTCGCTGAAACCGGGTCTGCAGGCGCTTATTCCGTTAGCAGCGGGTGTCGATGAAGCGCTACTCGAACCGTTGACCGATCAGGGTGTGCGCCTGATTCCGCGCATGCAGGAGGGTTTCCGCCTGCATGCCGATGCGGCGATTGCGGTGTCCGGTACGGCGACGCTTGAATTGGCGCTGTGGGATGTGCCGACGGTTCTCGTTTACCGCACTGCGCCGTTTACCGTATTTATGGCGCGGCGGGTGATTCGTGTGCCGTTTATTGGCCTAGCCAATCTGTTGCTTGATCAAAATGCCATGCCTGAATTGATTCAGGAGCAGGCGAATGAAGCGAGGGTGGTGGGCGAGATTCTGAAATTGCTTGATGAGGAGGCAAGTGTTGCGATGCAGAAACAGCATTTTTCCCGTTTGCGTGCGCTTCTCGGTGAAGATAATCCGGCGGAAAAAGTCGCACGCATGGCCGTTTCGGTGGCCGAAAAGGCTAACTAGCCTTTTTTTTGCGCCGTTTGGCGAAGAAATCACTCAATAAACGGCTGCATTCCGCCGCCAATACACCGCTGCTAATTTCCACCTGATGATTCAACCGCTTGTCGTTCAATAATTGATACAAGGAAGTCACCGCGCCTGTTTTTGTATCGCTGGCGGCAAATACAATGCGTTCGATACGTGCATGAACGATGGCTCCGGCGCACATACAACACGGTTCCAGCGTCACATAAAGGGTGCTGCCGGGCAGTCGATAATTGCCGGTGGCCTGACAAGCGGCGCGAATGGCGCGCATTTCGGCATGTGCGGATGCATCGCTCAGCGAGATTGGCGCATTGTGTGCCACATGCAGCGAGCCATCGGCGAGAAGTAGCGCTGCGCCAACCGGAACTTCGCCATTTTGTTCTGCAATAACAGCCTGTTGCAAGGCTATATTCATGTAATAAATATCGTCTTTTTCGGACATTCCTTAGCTTCTCAAGCGCGGGTCAATAGCATCGCGCAGGCCTTCGCCGAGCAGGTTGTAACCGAGGACGGTAATCAAAATGGCCAATCCCGGATACAGTGATAACCACCAAGCGATTTGGATATTATCTTTGCCCTCGGTGAGAATATTGCCCCACGATGCATCCGGCGGTTGCACACCGAGACCGAGAAAAGAAAGCCCGGATTCGATCAATACCGCACCAGCAATGCCGAGCACTGCCGAAACCAATATCGGTCCCATCGCATTGGGCAGCAGATAACGCCAAATTAAACGCAGTGCGGAAACACCGAGGCTTTCGGCGGCCATGACGAATTCACGCGAACGCAAAGACAACAATTCGGCACGCACCAGTCGTGCCACACCCATCCATGAAGTCAGACCAATGACAATCATAATATTCCAAATCGACGGTTCAAGAAAGGCAATCACCGCCAGAATCAGGAAAAATGTTGGAAAACAGAGCACCATATCGGTGGCGCGCATAATCGTTGCATCGGTTCGCCCGCCTGCATAACCGGCCAGCGAACCGAGAATGACGCCAATGGCAATGGCGATACCGACTGCGACAAAACCGACCGCCAACGATACCCGCGCACCGAATAACATGCGCGAAAAAACATCGCGGCCCAAGGTATCGGTTCCGCACCAGTGCGCAAAAGACGGCGACAATAGAATTTGCCGCACATCGATGGCATTGGGGTCGTAGGGCGCAATCCACGGCGCAAGCACGGCGAGAATAGCGACGAGAGCGACAATCGCACCGCCGACAAGCATTAAGGGCGATTTTTTCATCACTTTTTACCGTGCCGGATACGCGGATCGGCCCAGGCATAGGCCACATCGGCGAGCAGATTGCCAAATAGGGTGAGCACTGCACCAATCACTGTAATGCCCATGACCAACGGATAATCGCGCGCCAATACCGCGCCGTAGAACAACAGACCCATGCCGGGAATGGAAAATAACTGTTCGACAATCACCGAGCCGCCGATCAATCCGGGAACCGATAAACCGAGCAGGGTGATAATCGGCAACATGGCGTTTTTCAGCGCATAGCGATAACGAATGGTTCCTTCCGGCACACCCATGGCGCGCGCAGTGGTAATATAATCGGCGCGAATCACTTCCAGCATGCCGGAACGCATAAAGCGGCTCATGCCGGCCAATCCGCCGATAGCGGAAACAAAAACCGGCAACAGCAGATGTTGCGCCAAATCCCATTGTTGCTGCCAGAAGCCCATTTGTTTCCAGTCGTAATCGTGGATGCCGGAAATCGGCAGCCATGAGAGTTGCACACCGAAAGCCATCATCAGCAACAGGCCAAGCCAGAAAGAGGGGATGGCGAAACCGATAAATACGAACACCGTCATGCCGCGATCGAACCACGAATCGCGGCGCACCGCAGAAAGTACGCCGATGGGAATAGCGACGGCGAAAATAAAGGCCATCGCCAGCACATTGATCCAGATGGTAATCGGCAGGCGTTCAAGCACTTTATCCAGCACAGGCCGGTGATCGGCGGCGAAGGATTCGCCGAAATCAAGCACAGCCAAGCGTTGCAGCCAATTCCAATATTGCTCGTAAAGTGGTTTATCTAGGCCGTAATAGGCGCGCAGGCGGTTAATATCTTCAGCCGACACCTTGGGATTGAACTCCTGCCCGATCACCGTCGGCTCGCCCGGCGCAATATGCATGATGCCGAAGGAGATGATGGTGATACCGAGCAATAGCGGCAGCATTCCGGCCAGCCGTTTGAGCAAATAACGTTTCATGCGGGTATCCTAAAGCCATCGACTAGGAATGCACTGACTTCGGATATCGATGATCGGCACGCAATGCAAAAAAATAGACTTCATCTGTTCTGCGATGCATAATTGAATCTCCCTGATAGAGGAGAAGGTTTATCAGCGACATTACAAAGACTGGGCAAGGATTGGGAAAATAGTATCATCGAATCGTTAAAAAATGAGACAGCAGCTTATTCAGGGAGGAATAAACAGATGAACAAGAAAAAATGGATTGGTTTTTTTGCTTTGTTAATCGGTGCAACACTGCCGCTTTCTGCAGCCTTGGCGGGCGAATCGCGGCATATTAATTTTGCCGCTTTTCAAAAGGAAAGCCCCGATTTCGAATACGAAGCCATTGTGCTCGGCAAATTCAGCGATTTCATCAATGCAATGGATGGTGCTCAAGTGATAATTTTATCGCA
>JAJRWP010000119.1 GCA_021545645.1 Zetaproteobacteria bacterium
ATCGCACTTGTTGCGCACAATCCCGGCATCAGCGAACTGGCGGAAGCCCTGAGCGGTTCATGCATCGGCAATATACCGACTTGCGGCATCGTTCATCTGCATAGTGATAGTGAAAACTGGAGCCTCGGCAGTCCATTTACCCTGATGGATTTCGACTACCCGAAAAAGAAGCCTTAAACCCTCTCTGGAGCCCGCTTTGCGGCATTCTCAACACCTTGGAATCACTTAGTTTTTCAATGCCTTGCAATCGGAAAATTGTAGCGTATTGTGCGCGCCAAAATAATCATGATAAAGGTGGAACAACACAATGGCTACGCAAGCAAAACTAAGTAAGAAAAATCTGACCGATATGGCCCGCGAACTGGGTATCAAAAATGCCGCAAAAACCCGTAAAGACGACTTGATTCGTACCATTCAAATCAAAGAAGGCCATGACGGCTGCTTCAAGCATATCCCAAACTGCGCGGTATCGCCGTGTCTTTTCCGTAGCGAATGCATCGGCTAATCCGGCACAAACCTAAGCAATAAACACAATCCGACCGGATACATTGAGCTAGTGTATCCGGTCGGCATGTTTAACTTCCCGCCTGCGCCGACTGGCTAAGTGGAAAAAACACGCTAAACACCGTTCCTTTACCAACCGCTGAGTTGCATTTAATCGCTCCGCCATGCGCCCTGACAATGCCGAGCACGGCACTCATACCAAGCCCGCGACCGATAAATTTCGTAGTGAAAAAAGGATCGAATATTTTTTTCAGGGTCGCCGCATCCATACCGCAACCGGCATCGACTATCTTGATGTAGGCATAATCGCCCGACACAAGGTTTTCGGCGGAAAAACAAGCTTTAAAATAGCCAGTATCGATATGCATTACGCCGGTAGAGATAGTTATTTCGCCGCGTTTTTCGTCAATGGCTTCGCTGGCGTTGGTGATAAAGTTCATAATCACCTGCCGTATTTGTGCCTTATCACCATCAATATGAGGCAAATCATCCTGCAACTGGTAAGTAAGCTTCGCTTGCCGAGAAACAGACACACTCAGTAAATCAGCCATATTGTCGATCAATTCAGAAAGCTGAATAGATTCAATCACCACCCGGCTTTTACCGGCATAAACCAACACCTTCTGACACAATCCCGTCGCTTTTTCCGACGCGCTGACAATCTCTGCCAGATGTTGTTTGGCATCTTGCGGATGGTTTGAAAGCTTATGCTCCGCTAACGATGCATTGCCTATGATGGTAGCCAAAATATTCTTGAAATTATGGGTGATGCCACCCGCCAAAATACCCAGCGATTCAAGCCGCTGGGTATGTTCGATCTGCTGCTGCATCTGCTCTTTTTCCTGTTCACGCTGTTTTTTCTCGGTGATGTCGCGTAGCGTGCCTTCAACCCCGATTACTTGTCCGGATTCATCGTAAAGAAGCTGTGAATTACTGGAAACCCATGTGTGATGGCCGTCTTTATGCAGGGATTCAATTTCATAATCGTAAATTTTCCCGTTGTCTGCTTCGCTAAGCGCCTGCATAAATTTGGCCCGCCCATCGGGATCGGCATAATAATCGGCAAGACGCGTGCCCAGCACTTCATCCATCGTATAACCGGATAAATCCTGTACCGATGGCGAAATCACCCGAACAACCCCCTCGGCATCGGTTTGATAATAAGTATCTTGTAAATTATCAATGATACGATGGATGTTGTTTTTGCTTTCCGCCAACTGCTCAGTGCGCTCGATGACCTGCTGCTCGACGATGCTGGTTTGTCTTTTTTCGAAACGCATATACCAAACAAAGAAAAAACTTAGCAACAAGCCGAGTGCGAGCGACTGCCATGCCAGAACAATCGGGTGTTTGCGCAAAAATTGCGGTGCCGCCGCAAATTCCAATTGCCAATGCAAGTTGGCAAAATCGAACGTGACGTTATCGTGCAAACCGGTGTTCACCTGCCGTTCGTCAGGTTTTCGACTACGCGAAAAATGCTTGTAAATGGCTTGCCTACTGCCGTCTTTTTGCAGGATGAAAATGCTAATGTCTTGTGCGGAAATAGGCATTTTTGCAATGCCGCGTTCAATCAAACCTTCGACATCCCATTCGACGATCAGCGAACCGAGATGCTTGCCGACAAAACTATCCCCCGTCTGCATGCGGTCGCCAACCTGTGCAATAAAATTCAATTCGTTGCCGTTCTCATGCTCATCCCGGTGCAAAAAAACCTTTAATAGCTGCTGAGAATCGAACACAGATTTCACATCATCATGCGTGAAATAATCATTTTCCAGACGAATATCGTCGATGCTTTGGCTCGCATGGCTGCCTTTTTTCACATAAAGCACCTGCAGACTCTTTTCGCTGCCAGCCTTGGCTTGAGAAACCGCACTGCCGACAATTGCCCATGCGATATTCAGCAAATCGGGATCATCAATCAGCAGTTTTTCGGCCATCGGCATAAAATCATTCGGGTTTAACGGATTATCGTGCTCGATATTAATATCATGCTCGATTAAAAAGCGGACATCAGCGACATTTTTCGCGACATGCGCAAATTCCGCCTGAATGGCCGCCGCATGATCCTTGGCTTTATATTTGAATTCATTGAAGCGGTTTTCTTCTTCCCAGCTTTTAACAAAGAAAAAAACAGCCAGTGAAATCGCTATGCCGCAGCAGAACATCAAACCGGTTTTTAAATTTAGATGACGCTCCAGCATCCTTGCCTCCGCCTCATATTAATGATTAGAAAATTATTTTAGATTGAACTGCGTTGCTATTTTTTCAGCACACCGCCACATCAATATGCGATTGACCACCGACATAAGGCTGCAACGCAGCCGGAATGAGCAGCGAACCATCCGCCTGCCAACCGTTTTCCAGTATCGCCACCAAGCAACGGCCAATCGCCACACCGGAACCGTTCAGCGTCGCTACAGGCTGCGGCTTGCCGTTCTCGTCGCGATACCGAATACCCGCGCGCCGCCCCTGAAATTGACCGAAAGACGAGCAGGAAGATATTTCCCGATAGGTGTTCTGACTGGGTAGCCAGACCTCCAAATCGAAGGTTTTCTGCGCCGAAAAACCGAGATCGCCAGCACACAATTCAATCAGCCGATACGGTAATTCCAAGGCCTGCAACACCGCTTCGGCATGCCCGGTCAGGATTTGTAAATCATCCAGAACCTGTGCCGGACGGGTAAGATGCACCAATTCCACTTTGTCGAATTGGTGTTGGCGAATCATGCCGCGCACATCCTGCCCGGCCGAACCCGCCTCACGGCGAAAACACGGCGTATAAGCACAATGGCGAATCGGCAAGGTATCGGCATCGAGAATCGTATCCTGATACAGATTGGTCACCGGCACTTCGGCGGTCGGAATCAGATATGCATCTTCATCTTCCAGTTTATACAAATCGTCGGCGAATTTCGGCAATTGGCCTGTTCCGGTCATTGTTTTGCGATTGACAATCGCCGGAACCCAAACCTCTCCGCAGCCGTGTTTATCGACATGCAAATCAAGCATAAATTGCATCAACCCACGCACCAGACGCGAACCCATACCACGCAGCACCGTGAACCGGCTGCCCGCCAATTTTGCCCCAGCCTCGAAATCCAGAATGCCCAGCGCCGTGCCGATTTCCCAATGCGGCGGCACAGCATCTTGGCGCGGGTCGCCCCAGCAATGGATTTCAACATTGTCGTTTTCATCATTGCCGTCAGGTACCGAAGCATGCGGCGGATTAGGAATTTCCAGCAATATTGTCGCAAATGCATCTTCCGCAGCTTTGGCCTCGGCATCCAAGGCCTTGGTGCGTATTGCCACATCCTGCATCGCCGCCAATTCCGCTGCCGCATCCTCGCCCTGCGCCTTTTTTTGGCCAATAAGTTTGGAAACCCGGTTACGCTCGGCCTGCAAGGCCTCCAATTCGGTTTTTAATTCACGCTGCCGGACATCAAGCTTGCGCGCCCTGCCCCACGCGCTGCCATCTGCAACAACACCCGCACCGCGCCGCGCCAACTGTGCCTGCATAGCATCGAACGATTTGCGAAATTCACGGCGATCAATCATGCAGTTGTCTCGCCGCTGGCATCGACGGCATCAGCACCATCGCCATCCACGCCTTCCTCAGTCTCATCGTTCGCCCGTTCGGCCACCCGCACCACGCCGATCACCCGCTCTTTATCCGAGCAGTCAATCAATTTAACGCCCTGTGTGTTGCGGCCAATCACCGAAACGTGGTTCAAACGAATGCGCACCAAACGCCCGGTATCGGTCATCATCATCACCTGATCATCGTCGCCGACCTGCAACGCCCCGATCATCGCGCCGTTACGCCCGCCTGTTTTGAGGGTAAACACGCCTTGCCCGCCACGTTTCTGCCGCGAATACTCTTCGACAGCCGTGCGTTTGCCGTAGCCGTTTTCGCTAACAGCGAGGAAACTGGCGCGCTCGACCACCAAATTCATGGCAATCACCGAAGTCCCTTCGGGCATACGCATGCCGGTCACCCCGCGCGTTGCACGGCCCATCGGTCGCACATCGGTTTCGGCAAAACGAATCGCCTTACCGCCGCTGGAGGCGAGCATGATTTCTTGATCGCCGTTGGAAACGCGCACACCGATCAAATCGTCATCTTCGTCCAGTTTGATGGCAATAATACCGTTGGTACGGATATTTCCGTAGTCGGATAGCGCCGTCTTTTTAACCACGCCTTTTTTGGTTGCCATCACAATGTAATGCCCGTCGTCGAATTCACGGATAGCCAAGGTCGCCGATATTTTTTCATCTTTCTCGACCGGCAGTAAATTCACCAGCGCCTTGCCGCGTGTCGCACGCCCGGCCTGCGGCACTTCATACACCTTTTTGCGGAATACCCGCCCGCGATTGGAGAAAAATAGCAAATAATCATGCGTCGAGGCGGTCATCAACTGGGCGACGCAATCCTCTTCTTTGGTGGTCATCGCCGTTTTGCCCTTACCGCCGCGCCGCTGGGCGCGATACAACGACACCGCATTGCGTTTGATATAACCCTCGTTGGAAATGGTCACCACCATATCCTCCTCGGTAATCAAATCCTCAATCGAAAGCTCGGCGGTTTCGTCCATAATTTCCGAACGGCGTTCGTCGGCATATTGATCGCGCACGGCCTGCAATTCTTCGACAATCACCTGCATCAGCAGTTTTTCATCGGCAAGAATCGCCTTCAAACCGGCAATGGTCGTTTGCACAGCATCGTATTCAGCCTTGATTTTGTCGCGTTCCAGACCGGTCAAACGCTGCAGACGCATCTCCAGAATCGCTTTCGCCTGCAACTCGGAAAGAGCAAAGTTGCTCATCAAGCCATCGCGTGCTTCCTCGGTAGTACGGCTGGCACGAATCAACTTAATCACTTCATCAATATGATCCAGCGCAATCAACAGACCTTCCAAGATATGCGCACGCGCTTCGGCTTTTTCCAACTCGAACAGGCAACGGCGCGTCACCACTTGGCGGCGATGATCGACAAAATAATCAAGGAATTCGCGCACCCCGCACAAACGCGGACGCCCATCGACCAGCGCCAGCATATTGCAACTGAAATTGCACTGCAGCTGGGTGTGTTTATACAGATTATTCAGCACCACTTCGGGAATTTCATTGCGTTTCAATTCGATGGCGATGCGCAAACCGTCGCGGTCCGATTCGTCGCGCAAATCGGAAATGCCCTCCATTTTCTTATCACGCACCAGAGCAGCGATATTTTCAATCAGCGTCGCTTTATTCACCTGATACGGAAGCTCGGTAATAATCAGCGATTCGCGCTTGGTACGCGGATGGATTTCGACCATGGCCTTTGCACGCATGGTCACCGAACCACGGCCAGTGAGGAATGCATCGCGCATGCCTTTGCGTCCGTAAATAAAGCCGCCGGTCGGGAAATCCGGGCCGGGCATAATGCCCATCAGCGCTTCGTCATCAATCTTCGGCTGCTCAATCAGGGCAATCGTGGCGTTAATGGTTTCGCCCAGATTATGCGGCGGAATATTGGTCGCCATGCCCACGGCAATACCTTGCGAACCGTTGACCAACAGATTCGGGAAACGCGCCGGCAATACCTTCGGTTCTTTCAGCGATTCGTCGTAGTTGGGCGAAAAATCGACGGTGTTTTTATCGATGTCGGCCAGTAATTCTCCCGACAATCGACTCATGCGTGCCTCAGTATAACGCATCGCCGCCGGCGAATCGCCATCGACCGAGCCGAAATTCCCCTGCCCGGCAATCAGTAGATGACGCATGCTCCACGGCTGCGCCATGCGCACCATGGCATCGTAAACGGCAGTATCGCCATGCGGATGGTATTTACCAATCACATCGCCGACCACACGTGCCGATTTTTTGAACGGCTTATCGTAGGTACAGCCAAGATCCTGCATGGCGTAAAGAATGCGCCGATGCACCGGTTTCAGGCCATCGCGCGCATCCGGCAAGGCGCGCCCGATGATGACGCTCATTGCGTAATCCAGATACGACCGACGCATCTCCTCTTCGATTTGAATCGGTACTGCAGTATCCAACTCTTGATCCATGTGTACTCCCGTTCTCATGGGCTGTGTTTTGTAGCTAACAGCCCGGAAAATAAACTTTTTCTACCCGGTGAAGATGGTGCCCTCGACAGGATTCGAACCTGTGGCCTACGGTTTAGGAAACCGTTGCTCTATCCACCTGAGCTACGAGGGCATGCGGCTTGAATGATAGCGTCGCATGCCCTGCTGCGCACCCCTAAATATAGCATCTGAAAGGATTATTCATAGGTAATTAGGCTGTGTACCGGTACTTCTGAAATCCGCTGTCGTCCACCCAGCGCCAGCAACTCGACGACAAACAAACAAGCCACCACTTCAGCACCCAATTGCTGCACAAGATTGATGGTGGCACGCACCGTTCCGCCGGTGGCCAACAAATCATCGACAATCACCACTTTGTGCCCTTCGGAAAGCGCATCGCGGTGAATTTCCAGCCGATCCACACCGTATTCCAATTCATATTCGATGGCATGCACATCGGCGGGCAGCTTGCCCGGTTTGCGCACCGGCACAAGGCCCATGCACAACTGCTGCGCCAAACCCGCGCCAAACAGAAAACCACGCGATTCGATGCCGACAATCGCATCAATATCCTGCGGCACATGGCAGGCCAATTCGGAAACCGAGGTGCAAAAAGCACTGCCGTCGGCGAGCAGCGGCGTAATATCTTTGAAAACAATCCCCGGCTTGGGAAAATCGGGTATGTCACGAATGTAATCGCGTAAATCCAATGCCTGTTTCACTGTCATACCATCACCGCTGTCATAATATCTCCTCGGATTGCACATGTTGTTTTTCTATCATGCCGCGCAAGGCTTGCAAAGCACCGACTTGCACCTGCCGGATCCGCTCGCGGGTCACCCCCATATGCCGGCCAATCGCTTCCAGCGTCCACACATCCTGATCGCCATTCAGACCAAAACGCAGCTCCATCACCCGGCGTTCTTTATCAGAAAGCTGTGCCAGCCATTTGTCCAGCAAATCGGCACGGATATGGGCCTCAAGATGCTCTTCCGGGCGGGCCGCATGTTTATCTTCGGTCACATCGTAGAGCGTAAAATCGCCTTCATCATGCAGCAACACATCAGCGCTTTCCATAAATTGATTCGCACCCTGCAGATCCTGAATGCGCTGCTCGCTTTTACCCATGCGCTCGGCAATTTCATGATCCGTCGGTTCGCGTTCCAATTCGCCGCGCAACACACCGGCCGCGCGCATCATCGCATTATATTCCTTGCCGATATGCACCGGCAAACGAATCGTGCGCGCCTGATTCATAATCGCCCGCTCCACCGATTGGCGTATCCACCACGTCGCATAGGTCGAAAAACGGCAACCGTGCGCATCGTCGAATTTCTCCACCGCACGCATCAAACCGATATTTCCCTCTTCGATTAAATCCCCCAACGGCAGCCCGCGATGCATATAACGGCGGGCAATTTTCACCACCAAGCGCAGATTGGCATTGATCATTTGCTGGCGGGCCGCTTCACTGCCTTTGGCAATAGCGCGCGACAAACTCACTTCTTCTTCGATCGACAATAAATCATAGCGCGAAATTTCGCGCATATATAAAGTTATCGGATCAACGCTATGCGCTTTCGTCACGGTCTGCTCCACTCATCAGACGCAAGTCTGAACTGCTACCGCGTTTGAGGAAAGCCCCGCGTATTACAGGTGAAAATACAAATGGCAATAAAAGTGTGAAAAACTACTTTTTCTGCGACTCTTTCAACGCACGGGCAATACCTTCGGCGCGCTGCAACAACGCACGCCGACGCGACAAATCCTTTTCAAGCCCGGCGGCAAAACGCAACGCCTTTGCCGTCAATAGCGGCGCTCCGGCCCGGTGCAGCAAGCTTAGCGCCGTTGTCACTTGCGCCCGCACCATTTTTTCATCGGCGGTTTGTTGCGCCAAACCGGCAAGACCGAGGTGCGCCCGCACCGCATACAGCAACCCCGCCCGATCCTCTCCGGCAAGCGCCAACACCCGCGCATATGCATGCCGCGCCATGTCCTGCTGATTTCGCAAAGCCGCCAATTGCCCGGCGGCAAGCTGTATATCAATCGGAAAATCGTCGGCAACGGATTGCACCGGCACATAATCCCCGAATTCACCGCTCAACAAAGCCAGCGCCAGCCGTACACGCATCAAATTAACCGAATCGCCGCTCGCCTCGGCCTGTTTTATCGCCATTCGATAAGCAAGCTGCGCCGCCGCCTTGTCGCCCGCTGCGGCAAGCGCGCGGCCCAGATTGTAGCCGCTCAACGCCATCGCATGCGCATCGTCGGCCAGCGTCGCCGCTTGCAAGGCGGCGCTAAATAACCGGCTGGCCCTTACCGGATGCCGCTGTTGCAAGGCAGCAACGCCGTTTTTATTCAACAACGTCGCTTTTTCGATATAGGGATTGCGCAGCTCGGCTTTTTGCGGTGCATGATGCCCCGCGCAACCGGCCAGCAGCAACATCAATACCGCTGCAACAGCGGAAATACGTTTCACGGTATCGAAACCAGTGCTGGCGGCGCTACCGATTCGCTACCCGTCGGCAACGCTTCGACACGCCCGCCGCCCAACCACGAATTGCGCACCGCCCCGGCCAAACGGCGCATTTCCAGCATGGCCTGACGCGATTCTTCAGCCAATCCGGGCAGCACAGGCGTCATCTGCTGCATATCGGCA
>JAJRWP010000120.1 GCA_021545645.1 Zetaproteobacteria bacterium
AACTGCTTATTTCTGCTTAACTTACAATACTTTACGTACACATGACCACCTTAACTCGTTAAAAGTCAGGTGTCAGCCCCATAGAAAAATATAAATCCTTTTGGCAAATGAAGCCGGACCAGCGAACGCTTGGCGTAGCGATTGTGCTAGATGCCCCTGGCATTATCACATCCAACAGGCAGCTTGTGACATGCCATGAAGTTACGGTGAATAATTGCGTTCCACAAAACACTCTCGACTATGAACTATTGCTCCAAGTGGCTAGTCAAGTGTTTCCAAAGCGTGGGTAGTGGAAAACAAGGGGCGGCATACAAAATAAATCGTTTTTACGCATTCACCATACGTCGTGATGAAGGCGTCGGACGCTCTTCGGGACGAATGCCTAACTTTTTGAACAGGGCCTGATCGTTTTCGGCATCTTGGTTGCCGGTGGTCAGTAGTTTTTCACCGTAGAAAATCGAATTGGCTCCCGCGAGAAAGCATAAAGCCTGCATTTCTTCACTCATCACCTCGCGCCCGGCGGACAGGCGCACATGGCTGGACGGCATGGTAATGCGGGCGATGGCGATGGTGCGGATGAATTCGAAGTGATCCCAATCATCCAATTCCTGCATCGGTGTGCCTTCGACTTTGACCAGCATATTGATCGGAACCGATTCGGGATGCGGATTCATGCGTGCCAATTGAGCAATCATACCGGCGCGATTGCGCACGGTTTCGCCCATGCCGACAATGCCGCCGCAACACACGCTCATGCCCTCGGCGCGCACATTTTTCAGCGTGTCCAACCTGTCTTCATAGGTGCGCGTGGAAATGATTTCTTTGTAATATTCGGGATCGGTATCGAGATTGTGATTGTAATAATCCAGTCCGGCGGCTTTTAATTTGGCGGCTTGCTCGGCAGTCAGCATGCCCAAGGTGGCGCAGGCTTCCATGTCCATCGCTTTGACTTCGCGAATCATTTCCAGCACCAAATCGAATGCGCGTCCTTTCGGCTCGCGCCATGCCGCACCCATGCAAAAACGCGATGCGCCTTTTTCTTTGGCGATGCGCGCAGCCTTCATCACCTCGTCTTTTTTCATCAGCAATTCGGATTCGACTTCGGTGGCATAGCGGGTGGATTGCGGGCAATACTTGCAATCTTCAGGGCAACCGCCGGTTTTAATCGACAATAGCGTGGAAAGCTGCACTTCGTTGGCATCGAAATTGGCGCGATGCGCCTGCTGCGCACGAAACATTAAATCGTTGCACGGCAATGCAAACAAACGCTCGATTTCGTCCACTGTCCAGTCGTATCTCATGCCAACCTCCGGTTAACCAATTGAGCGCGAAGGGTAAACGGCGCGGCGATACGACGCAAAGGGTGGTTTTTTATCGGCTGAATCAGACTTAAATCGTGAATGATTCGCCGCAGCCGCATTCGCCTTTTTTGTTCGGATTATTGAACACAAACGCCGCAGACAACGCATCCTGCTGAAAATCAATACGCAAACCACTCAGCGCCTGCGC
Organism: Zetaproteobacteria bacterium; assembly: GCA_021545645.1. Lineage (GTDB taxonomy): Bacteria > Pseudomonadota > Zetaproteobacteria > Mariprofundales > Mariprofundaceae > UBA1543. Next base: position 1,510 of record JAJRWP010000120.1, read on the forward strand.
ATACGATTCAGCATCGACAAACAGCGAAAAACCATCGAATGCCAGCACATGATCGCCCGCTTCCGGCTGCGCGCTAAAATCCACCACGTATTCCAAACCGGAACAACCGGCAGCACGCACCGACAAGCGAACCCCGGCCACGCCCTGCTCTACCACCTGCTGGCGCATGCGCGCTTTGGCGGCATCGGTAAGCTGAATATCGGCTTGAATTTCTGTTTTGTGTTGCATGTTTACCTTCCTAAGCCCGCATTTTTCATGAGATTGCGGATAGCTGGCGCAGGACAGGCGATGCCGGGACGTTCCTGCAGGCAAAAAGCATAGCTGTAGCTATGGTTTGCAGCCGAAGGAGCGTATTCGGCGCGCATGGACAAGCCAGATGCCGCAAATGACAAACCATTATGCGAAAACCCACGCGAAAAATAACGCAACCTCATGATATGATTCGATGTTACCTCGTAAAAGTCAGTTCTCATGAAAAATGCGGGCTAAGCCGCACCGGCCATGCTGCGCAAACGCTGGCGGATGCGCGCCAATTCGGCGACCAGTGCTGTCGCATCTTGCGGCGTATTCGACGGCCCGAAACTAACGCGAATACTGCTGCGCGCCTGATCCTGCCGCGCACCCATGGCCAGCAACACATGCGACGGCTCGCGTTTACCGGACGAACATGCCGAACCGGAAGCAACCTCGAAACCGGCCAAATCAAGCTGCATCAACAAGGTTTCGCCATCCAAACCGGCAATGCAAAACATGCTGGTATTCGCCGTGCGCGGGGCTTGTTTGCCGAAAATCACGGCCTCCGGCAAGGCCGCCAGCAATTCATCTTCAAAAGCATCGCGCAAGCTTTGCAATGCGGAAAAATCAATCTGCCCCAGCGCTGCCGCAAAACCGGCAATACCGGGAACATTCTCAGTGCCGGAGCGGCGTTTGCGCTCCTGACCGCCACCGGGCGCGATTTCCTGAATGCGCATACCACGGCGCATCATCAACGCACCGACACCACGCGGTCCGCCGATTTTATGCGCCGAAAAAGAGACAAAATCGGCGTTCCAATCGCGCAGGGAAATCTTCGCCTTGCCCAACGCCTGCACCGCATCGACGAGAAATACCGTGTGATTTCCTTGCTTATCGTGCGCCTTGCTGTTGTGTTCTTGGCAAACCACGCCAATCTCGGCCACCGGCTGCAACACACCAGTTTCGTTATTCGCCGCCATCACTGCCACCAGCCGCGTATTTTCACGCAGCGCCGCCGCCACATCGCTTGCCGCCACCACACCATCGGCATTTGGCCGCAGGCGTGTGATTTGCCAACCGGCTTCTTCCAATCGCGCCAGCGGCTGCAACACCGACGGATGCTCGATAGCGGTAGTGATGATGTGTCCGGGTTCTTGGCTGGCGAAACCGCCCAAAATCGCCAAATTATTGGCCTCGGTTCCACCGCAAGTGAATACCAGCGAACCGCTTTCCGCACCGATATATGCGGCAAGCGCATCGCGTGCATCGTCGAGAATCCGCCGCGCCGCTCGTCCCGACCCGTGCAGGCTGGATGGATTGCCGAAAGCGCCCCGTGCCGCCTCTATTTGCGCCGTTAGCGCAAGCTCAAGCGGTGGACAGGTGGCATTGTGATCAAGATACCGCTGCAATCCGTTCCCCGCTGCCCGCCGCAGCTATTGAAGCATCGAATTGAATCGGCTGGCAAGGTGGGTAATTCTCAGCCGGAGCCAACTCAACAGCCGCCAATGAAACATTTTTCTCAGCCACATCCTGCAAGCTCACCACATCAAGGTAGCGATAAATATGCATGCCCAGCGAATCCCACAATTCATGCGTATCGCAACGGTTGCCGCGATGACAACCGCGCAACGCATTGACGCAACGCGTTGCCTGAATCTGCTCATCGACAGCGCGAATGACATCGGCAACACTGATTTTATCGGCGGCTCTGTTCAGCAAATAACCGCCGCCCGGCCCGCGAATACTCTTTACCAGCCCACCTTCGCGCAAACGCCGGAACAACTGCTCCAGATAGGACAGGGAAATAAATTGCCGCTCGGAAATGGCCGCCAGATTGACTGCGCCTTGGTGCTGATTCTTGACCAAATCAATCATCGCGGAAACGGCATAACGGCCTTTGCTGGTTAAACGCATGACAAAACCTCCGGGGGAAATAACCCCTTGCAAGAGACGGATATTATAATCCCGACTAATTTAGTCAACTATTCTAGGTGGAAACAATTAAAAGAGAATGAAACAAAAAATCGCATTGCAGGCCTATGCTGCAACGCCTTCGCGGAACGCCTAAATACCGCCACCAAGGAAGCGCTCCAAATCCTCGTGCTCCTTCTTCATATCTTTTTCGGTGGCCTTCATGCGGCTGCTTTTGGCTTTATCGCCATCTTTCAATTCCGGATGCAACTCATCGACACGCGTATTCACATCATCCACCAATTGCAGCACATGACGGATGGCCTCGGCCACCGGATTAGGCATGGCATGATGATCGAGATTGATTTTCCCGCCTTGAATAATGGTCTCGGTAGTACCGACCACCGTGCCCGGAATACCGATCACCGTCGAATGTGCCGGCACGTCGGCAAGCACCACCGAATTGGCCCCAACACGGCTCTGCTCGCCCAAGACAATCGCCCCCAGCACCTTGGCTCCAGTGCCGACAATCACCCCATCCTTCAATGTCGGATGGCGTTTTTTCTTTTCCCACGTCGTACCGCCCAGCGTCACCCCGTGGTATAATGTTACATCGTCGCCGATTTCCGTGGTTTCGCCGATCACCACACCCATGCCGTGATCGATAAAAAAACGCCTGCCAATGGTCGCCCCTGGATGAATTTCAACACCGGTCAACCAGCGCGCCAAGTGCGAAATCATGCGCCCAATCCAATACAAACCGAGCCGCCAAAACCAATTCGCCAAGCGGTACATCCAAATCGCATGCAGGCCGGGATACGCTGTGACCACCTCAAGCGAGGTGCGCGCTGCCGGATCGCGGTCGAAAGCGGTGGCGATGTCTTCTTTGATATGTTTCCAGATACTCATGCGAGCGGCACTTTAGCCCCGTGCGTGCAAGCCTGCAAATGCTGCATACTCAGGCATGCTCACATTCAAGCCTGTAATTCGCTGGGCAGCGTTGCTAGCGCCTTTGCCGGGCCACTGCTCGTCCACAAAGCAGGCTGCATCAAATGCGCCGCCGCCCAATCGCGGACCTCATCCAGCGAAACCGCACGAATTGCCGCTACCCAAGCATCCTGCGGCAGGATTTCCGGCTCGTCGAAGCGATTGCCAAGATGCAGCATATTGGCCTCGCAAGAGTCCATGCCCATACGCAGCGACACCTCCAACTGGCGAACCGCCCGCGCAAATTCATCTGCATTGATACTGTCTGCAAATCCTTGCATGACTTCGCGCAGCACAGCCATGCATTCACCGAGCCGCACCGGATCGGTACTGCCGCTGATGCTCCACGCGCCGGTATCGCTCAAACCGGACAAATGCGATGCCACACCGTAGGCAAGGCCGCGTTTTTCGCGAATCTCGCGAAACAGACGCGAACTCATACCGCCACCGAGCATCTGATTGGCCAACCATGCCACAGGGCGCTCTGCGGAAGCGGCAACGATTCCCGGCAGCGAAATGGCAAAATACGCCTGCTCGTCGTCGCGTTCCAAACATTGCACACCATCGGCCATGCGCACATGCTCGCGGCGTTCGACTTCCTTGCCGTCGGGCCAATCGCGGGCGGCCAGAAATTCGCGTATTTCTACATGCGAAACACCACCGGATGCGGCAATTAACATATTCGGTGGACGGTAGTAGGTGTTAAGAAAACCGGCGAGGCTATCGCGGCCAAATGTCGCCAACGTATCGCGGCTACCAAGCACCGCTTGACCGATTTTCTGACCGGGATACAGCGCCTCAAGATGGCGGTCGAACATCCAATCTTCCGGCACATCTTCGGCCATCGCCATTTCCGAATAAATCACGTCGCGTTCGCGCTGCCACTCATCCTCCGGCAGCGTCGGTTGCAACACCATATCACACAGCGTTTGCAGCGCCTCCCGCCAATCTTCGCGCAATACACGCATATGAAAACAGGTACGTTCGCGGCCTGTGAATGCATTGGCAGTGCCGCCCAAACGATCCAGCAATTCGGCCAATGCATCGACATCGTGCCGTGCTGTACCCTTGAACAACATATGCTCCAACGCATGCGCCATGCCTGCCTGTGCTGCCGATTCGTCGCGGCTGCCGACATTCAGAAAAACACCCAGCGATACCGTCTGCGCGGCTGGCATATCATGCGTCAGCAGCAACGGGCCGTTGTGCATTTGTGTTTCGATAATCGGCGATGTCATGTCGTTATCATACCTTCATAACAAAAAGAAGGAGGCGGAAAACCGCCTCCTCTTCCCTTCCCGTTAAAAGGGAAAATCAGGATGTTGCTTCCTCTTCAAGCAGTGCCTTCATCGACAAACGAATGCGCCCGTTGCGGTCTACATCCAGCACCTTAACGCGCACCACCTGCCCTTCGGACAACTCGTCGGCCACTTTTTCGACACGATGATTGGCAATCTGCGAAATATGCACCAGACCGTCGGTCTGCCCGACCAAACGCACAAACGCACCGAAATCCATGAGCTTGACGACCTTGCCTTCGTATACCTTGCCGACTTCGACTTCGGCAACAATATCTTCGATCATCTTCTTGGCTGCTTCGCCCGCATCGCCGGTGACTGCAAAAATCTTAATCGTGCCGTCGTCCTCGATATCGACCTTAGCTCCGCTCTCTTCGACAATGCCGCGAATCACCTTACCGCCAGCACCAATCACTTCGCGAATCTTGTCCGGATGAATCTTCATGGTGAACATACGCGGTGCATGATCGGCAATCGCATCACGCGGCGTGGCGATGCACTTGGCCATCTCGGCCAGAATATGCATGCGGCCGGCATGCGCTTGCGCCAGCGCCTGCTGCATAATATCACGCGTCAAACCGCCGATTTTGATATCCAACTGTAAGGTGGTCACACCTTCCGTCGTTCCGGCCACCTTGAAATCCATATCGCCAAGATGATCCTCGTCGCCAAGAATATCGGTCAACACGGCATAACCATCTTTCTCAAGAATCAAACCCATGGCCACACCGGCAACCGCTGCTTTGATTGGCACACCGGCATCCATCAGCGCCAGCGAGGTGCCGCAAACCGAAGCCATGGAAGACGAACCGTTGGATTCGGTAATCTCAGACACCGAACGCATGGCATAACCGAAATCGTCCATCGACGGCAACACCGCTTCGATGCCACGGCGGGCAAGACGACCATGACCGATTTCACGACGGCCCGGAGGTCCGAAACGGCGCGCTTCGCCAACCGAATACGGCGGGAAATTGTAGTGCAACATAAAACGTTGTTTGGCCACGCCTTCCAGCGATTCGGTCATCTGCATATCGGATTCTGTACCCAATGTGATGGTCACCAGCGCCTGTGTTTCACCACGCGTGAACAGTGCTGAACCATGCGTGCGCGGCAATACGCCGATTTGGCAGTCAATGGCGCGCACATCGGTCGTCGCGCGGCCGTCGATACGCGGATTGCCGGCAATAATCGAACGGCGAACCACGCTCTTCTCTAGGTTTTTCATTGCCGAAGACACATCGTTGGATGAAAATTCGCCCGGCGCATCTTCGCTGCCGGCCAGTTTTTCCTGTGCGGCGCTGCGCAACGCTTCGACTTTTGCCGAACGCTCTGATTTATCGACGATTGCATAAGCCTCGCGGACATCCGCTTCAAATGCCGCATTCACAGCATCCTGCACATCCGCATTCCCGGCCAATTCAAGCACCATTTTCTCTTTGCCGGCAGCCTTGACCAGCTCCTCAATGGCATCAATGACCGGCTGATAACCCTGTTGACCAAAGGCAATCGCATCCAGCATCTGCGCTTCGGACAATTCTGTGGCTTCGGATTCAATCATCAGCACCGCATCGCGTGTGCCGGCAACAATCAAATCGAGACTGGATTCGGCAACCTGCTCGTAGCTTGGGTTCAGCACAAACTCGCCGTCAATCAAGCCGACACGCGAAGCGGCAATCGGCTCGGCAAACGGAATATCGGAAATAGCCAGCGCCGCCGACACGCCGTTGATGGCGATAATATCCGGATTGGTACCTTCGTCGGCGGAAATCACCGTCGCAATCACCTGTGTTTCATGGAAATAGCCCTTTGGAAACAGCGGGCGAATCGGACGGTCGATCAAACGGGATGTCAGTGTCTCTTTTTCGCTCGGACGCCCTTCGCGCTTGAAAAATCCGCCAAGAAAACGACCGGCAGCGTAGGTTTTTTCCTGATAATGCACGGTAAGCGGCATGAAATCGACGCCCTGCAGCGGTGTCTTGGCTGCGGTTGCCGCAACATGCACGACCACATCGCCGACTTGGGTCAGCACAGAGCCGCCCGCCTGACGGGCGACACGCCCGGTTTCGAATGATAAATCGCGTCCGCCGACATTGGCGGTGCTTGTATGAATATTAAACATATCTCTTCCTTTTGGCCGGATTCAGATTGGATTGGTAACAGAAGTGAAACGGAATACAGATAAAAAAGAAGGGCGACCCCGAAGGGCCGCCCTTGAAAAATTCAGCGACGCAATCCCAAGCTGTCGATCAGCGTGCGATAACGCTTGAAATCCTTACTCTTCAGATACGTCAGAAGATTTCGACGCACCCCGACCATCTTCAGCAGGCCGCGCCGCGAATGATGATCTTTATGGTTGTCTTTAAAATGCTCACCCAGCCCATTAATGCGCGCGGTTAGCAATGCAACCTGCACCTCAGGCGAACCAGTGTCGCCCTCGTGGGTCGCGTATTTGTTGATAATTTCGTTTTTCTGTTCCAAATCCAATGCCATGAAGCCAGCTTTCCTTTGTTTATTCCTTTTATTTGAGGGCCGCGAACCATAACGACATGGCGACATGCTTGCAACGCCTGAATTGCAACGCCGTTTTTCCCACACAATTAAGCATAAAACATCCACACCTTCAGCGTCAAGACAATCGTGCCGGATAGTGACCGACGGACAAGGCCTCGAAAATCGCCGCCGGATGAGTATAGTTGCGCGCCCGAGGCCCATAATGACCAACAAAACGATATACGAAACCGACGATTTACGCATCACCGGAGTGGATGAAGTCATCCCCCCCGAAGCGCTGCATCGCGAGCACCCGATCAGCGAACGGGCGGCAAAAACGACGTTCGAAGCACGCCAAGCCACACATGCTATTCTTAACGGCGACGATGACCGGCTACTGGTCATTGTCGGCCCGTGTTCTATTCATAATCCCGATGCAGCACGCGAATATGCACGCCATTTACTCGCCGCACGCGATGATTTGGGCAGCGACCTGCTAATTATTATGCGTTCGTATTTTGAAAAACCGCGCACCACCGTCGGTTGGAAAGGCCTGATTAACGACCCCAATCTGGATGGCACGTTCCGCATCAACGAAGGTCTGCGCTTAGCGCGCCAGTTGCTGCTTGATGTGAATGAAATGGGCGTGCCGACCGGCACCGAGTTTCTCGATTTGATTAGTCCGCAATACGTCGCCGATTTAATCAGTTGGGGAGCCATCGGCGCGCGCACCACCGAATCGCAATCGCACCGCGAACTGGCCAGCGGCCTGTCCTGCCCGGTCGGCTTCAAAAATGCCACCGACGGCGGCCTGACGGTGGCTGTCGATGCGCTGCGTTCGGCCATGCATCCGCATCACTTTTTATCACTGACCAAAGAAGGGCGTTCGGCTATTTTTTCCACCGCCGGCAATCAGGACTGCCATATTATTCTGCGCGGCGGCCATCAGCCGAATTACGATGCCGAAAGTGTGCAGCAAGCCCGCAAAGAACTGGCTGCAGCAGGCTTGCCGGAACGCTTAATGATTGATTTTTCGCATGCCAACAGCAGCAAAAAACACGAACGCCAGATTCTCGTCGGGCATGATGTTGCCGCCCAGATTGCTGCCGGAAATCACGCCATCAGCGGTGTGATGATTGAAAGCCACCTGAAAGAAGGGCGGCAGGATGTGGTTCCCGGTCGCGAACTGGTGTTCGGTCAGAGTGTGACCGATGCCTGCATCAACTGGCAAGACACCCGCATCGTGCTTGATGAATTGGCCGAAGCCGTGCGCCAGCGGCGCAGCGCTTAACATCGCATTCGTTTAAAGTAGACGTTAAGCATTCATCTCCTTGAGCCAGCGTTCAAGGAAGTGGATATTGAATTCGCCACTCTGAAATGCCGGATTAGCCAGCAAGCGGCGATGCAATTCCTGATTGGTGGTCACACCGATAATTGCCAATTCATCAATCGCCCGCTGCATGCGGCGGATACATTTCTGCCGGTCGCGCGCATGCGTAATCACCTTGCCGATCATCGAATCGTAAAAAGGCGGCACCGAATAACCGGAATAAATTGCAGCATCCATGCGCACACTGCGTCCGCCCGGTGCGTGATACAATTCAATCGTGCCCGGTGACGGGGTGAATTTGAACGGGTGCTCGGCATTGATGCGGCACTCAATCGCATGCCCTTTTTTCTTAATATCCTTTTGCGTAAAAGCCAATTCTTCGCCATAGGCGACACGAATCTGCCATTCGATTAAATCGACGCCGGTAATCCATTCGCTGACCGGATGCTCCACCTGAATGCGGGTGTTCATCTCGATAAAATAGAAGGATTTATCCGGATTCATCAAAAATTCAATCGTCCCCGCACCGACATAATCAACAGCCCTAGCAGCAGCCACCCCGGCTTCACACAATTTTTCGCGTGTTTTTTCATCGACAAACGGGCTGGGCGCTTCTTCAAGCACCTTTTGATTATTGCGCTGCATCGAGCATTCGCGCTCGAACAAATGCACGATATTGCCGTGCGTATCGCCCAACACCTGCACCTCGATATGGCGCGGCTCTTCGAGGAATTTCTCGATAAACACGGTATCGTCGCCAAATGCCGCACCCGCTTCGCTCTGACACATATTAAATGCACCCGCCAATGCCGGTTCGGCGTGCACCACCTTCATACCGCGTCCACCGCCGCCTGCCGATGCCTTGATAATGACCGGGAATCCGGCTTCGCGGGCGATTTTTTTGGCATCTTCGACCTCATAAACCGCGCCATCCGAACCCGGAACCAGTGGCACACCCGCTTCTTTCATTTTATCTTTGGCAGCCACTTTATCACCCATCGTACGCATTGATTCGGATGACGGGCCGATCCATGTATAACCGGATGCGATAACGATTTCAGCGAATTCGGCATTCTCGGCAAGAAAACCGTAACCCGGATGTATCGCCTCGGCATCGGTAATCTCGGCTGCAGCCATAATCGCCGGGATACTCAAATAGGATTGCGCCCCGGGTGGCGGGCCGATACATACGGCTTCGTCGGCCAAACGGGTGTGCATGGCTTCGCGGTCCGCCTCGGAATACACAGCCACCGAGGCAATACCCAATTCCTTGCAAGCACGAATAATACGAACGGCAATTTCGCCACGGTTGGCAATTAGAATTTTATGAAACATCAGTCGCCCCTAGGCTGCCGGAACAATAACAAACATCGGCTGGCCGTATTCGAGCGGCGTGGCATTTTCGACAAGAATTTTCTCGACCGTGCCGGCATATTCCGCTTCGATTTCATTCATCAGCTTCATCGCTTCGATAATACACAAGGTATCACCCTTTTTGACCTTGCTTCCCTCGCTAACAAAAGCATCCGCTTCCGGCGATGGCGAACGGTAGAATGTACCGACCATCGGCGAGGGAACGATATACTTATCCTCATCGGCCGCAGCCGGGTCCTCCGCTGCGGGTGCAGGGGCGGCAGCAACTGGTGCAGCAGCCGCAACAGGTGCCGGTGCTTGCACATATTGCACAGCCCCCGCTGGCGCTTCCTGACTGCGCCGACAAATGCGTACGGTCTGCTCACCTTCCGTCACTTCAATTTCAGTCACGTCCGAATGCTCAATCAGACGGATTAATTTTCGAATCTGGGTAATATCCACATGCTTCTCCTTATATCTTCAACCACTGTAATCGTTAGATATCGCTTCTCAAACCGTCTGTTGCGCGCGCAAATGCGCACATAATCCACGCAAGGCTAGGGTATAGGAATCAGCGCCAAAACCAGCGACAATGCCGGTGGCAATATCGGCCAGCAGGGAACGATGACGAAACTCCTCGCGGCGATGAATATTCGACAAATGCACCTCGACGAACGGAATATGGCAACCAAGCAACGCATCGCGCAGGGCAACGCTGGTATGTGTATAGGCGGCCGGATTAATCACAATGCCGTCAACCTTATCGGCAGCTTGATGCACCTGCTCCACCAGCTCCCCTTCATGGTTGCTCTGAAAGCTGGTGATAGCACAATCAAGCGACTCACCGAGCGCAACCAACGCGGCATTGATATCGGCCAGATTTTGCACGCCGTAATGCTCCGGCTCGCGCTTGCCAAGCAGATTCAAATTCGGCCCGTGCATGACGAGAATATTCAAGGCTTGCATGGTATCTCTCTCAATTCCAGCGCAGTGTTTTGCTGCCCGGACACAGAATTTCCGGCTTCCTGCTGCCAATCTTTGCGAATATTGTGCAATGCCGCATCGTCGGGCTGCTGCATCAGCAATCTATCAAGCATCGCCACAGCCTGCGCCGTTTCGCCCTGACTCCACAGCAATTGGGCAAGCCTGACTGAAACGGGGGCATGCTCATCGGCATCTTGCTGCCGGTAACAATGGGCAGCGCGTTCGAAACTCTCCAACGCCTTGCCATGCTGCTGCTGCACCTGCTGACAACGGCCCAGCATATGCCAAACCTTGCCCTCCATGGAGGCAAATTCGAGCAGCTTGACCAACACATTTTCGGCCTGTGCGTAGGCTTTTCGCTGCATCAGCGCCGCAGCTTCTTGCAATCCCTGCGCTACACCGGACCAGTGACTCGGCAGCGGAACCGACATTGGTGGCGTTTGCGCAGCAAATGACACCGAGGACGCGGCAAGCGACGACGGGGGATTGGGTGCAGTCTTGGATGCTGTTAGCATAAGGGCCAAGCTACGCACCCGCAAAATCGCGGTCAACCAAAAATGGCGTGAAATTTGCCGGTTTTTGCGAATTTCAGCCCGGTTTTGCTTATTTTTGACCAAAAACGCCGGATAAGGATGGCTCGACATGCACATTTATCTGAATGGTGACAGGCAACAAACCAATGCTGCCGACATCGCCGGATTGATCGCCGAGCTGGGCATTGAAGGGCGCATGATGGCGGTGGAAAAGAATCTCGAGGTGGTACCGAAAAGTCTTTATGCCGAAACCACCTTGTCAGAAAACGATCGCATCGAAATCGTGCACATGATTGGCGGCGGTTGAGGCGGCGGAAGATTGACAGCGTGATTGACAGAGGGAAATAAAGAAACAAACACCGAGGAAACAACATGTCTGAAGATAAACTGATTGTCGGAACCTACGAATTCGCATCGCGGCTGATTGTCGGCTCCGGAAAATATCGCGATTTTGCCACCACCAAAGCGGCCACCGAAGCGGCCGACGCAGAAATGATTACCGTCGCCATCCGGCGCGTCAACATCACCGATCCGGGCAAGGAAAACCTGCTTGATTATATCGACCCGAAAAAATATACCATTCTACCCCACACCGCTGGCTGTTTTAACGCCGAAGATGCGGTGCGCACACTGCGTTTAGCACGCGAAGCCGGTGGCTGGGATTTGGTCAAGCTGGAGGTGCTCGGCGATACACAAACCCTGTACCCGAATGTCGTTGAAACCATTAAAGCAGCAGAAACACTGGTTGCCGAGGGCTTTCAGGTGATGGTCTACACCAACGACGATCCGATTGTCGCCACCCGTTTGGAGGAAATCGGCTGCGTGGCGGTGATGCCGCTGGGCAATCCGATTGGTTCCGGGCGTGGCTTGGCCAATCCGTTCAATATCCGCGTCATTAAAAAACGGGCGAAGGTGCCGATTGTCGTCGATGCCGGTATCGGCACAGCCTCTGACGCCGCCAAATCCATGGAATTGGGTGCCGATGCGGTGTTAATTAACACCGCTATTGCCGAAGCCAAAGACGAATGCCTGATGGCGCAAGCCATGCGCGATGCAGTGCGCGCCGGCAGGCAGGCGTATCTGGCCGGACGCATGCCCAAACGCGCCTTCGCATCGGCCAGTTCGCCGACTGAAGGTTATATTTGGGATTGATGGCTTGAGAAAAAACACAAGCAACAATGCACACGCTTAAACGAACAAGGATAACACTATGAGTTTAAAAGCAATCGCCGTCATGGCATCGGGCAGAGGCAGCAATTTGCGCGTTATTCTGGATGCCGTGGCTGCTGGCAACTGCCCTGTCGATGTGCAACTGGTTATTTCGGACAAGGCGGAGGCGCAGGCCTTGGATATCGCCCGTGCCGCAAACGTACCGCAGGTCTTGCACATCACTCCGAAGGATTACACCGACCGCGCCGCTTTCGATGCCGCCTGCGCCGAAGCAATTGATGCCGCTGATTGCCAATGGATTGTGCTGGCCGGTTATATGCGTATTCTTTCCTCGCCCTTTGTGCGCCGTTTTCGCCAGCGCATCATCAACATTCACCCGGCTATTCTACCGGCTTTTCCGGGTGCGCATGCCGTGGACGATGCGCTCACCTACGGCGTGAAAGTCAGCGGTTGCACGGTACATTTGGTCGATGAAGTACTGGATGGCGGTCCTATTCTGGCACAAGCAGTCGTACCGGTATTGGATGATGACAACTGCGAATCCCTGCATGCACGCATTCAAGCGGAAGAGCATAAACTTTATCCGGCAACACTGGCGCGCATGGTTGAACTCGGCTTTCATTTCGATGGTCGCAAGGTCATTTGGAACACCTGAACGGCAGCGCACATCCATTTTGTGCATACCATCACTTTACCAACTCCCCTCTAGCTCTTAGCCTCTGCCGCTATTGAGTTTCGGGGCTGGCGGTACACCGCTCGTCTTCCAGAGGAAGGATACATCATGTTACAACGCCTTTTCGGCTTTTTCTCCCGCGATATTGCGATTGATTTAGGCACGGCCAATACGCTGATTTATGTGCGCGGCGAGGGTATTATTCTCGACGAACCGTCGGTTGTCGCACTGCACGAGGGCGGCCCCGGCAAAAATCGGCGTGTTTTGGCCGTCGGTCACGATGCAAAACGCATGCTCGGACGCACACCGGGTTCTATTCAGGCGATTCGGCCACTGAAAGACGGCGTGATTGCCGATTTCGTGGTCACCGAAGAAATGCTCAAGCAGTTCATCCGCAAGGTCCATCAACGCAACTGGGGCTTAGCGCCGCGCATTGTGATTTGTGTGCCTTACGGTTCGACGCCGGTGGAGCGCAAAGCGATTCGCGATTCCGGCCTGACCGCCGGTGCGCGCGAGGTATATTTGATTGAAGAACCGATGGCTGCAGCTATCGGTGCTGGCCTGCCGGTCACCGAAGCTTCCGGTTCGCTGGTTGTGGATATTGGCGGCGGCACTTCGGAAATCGCCGTCATCAGTTACGGTGGCATTGTATATTCGCGCTCGGTGCGCGTCGGTGGCGACAAAATCGACGAAGCCATCATCAACCACCTGCGCCGCAAATACAGCCTGTTAATCGGCTCATCCACAGCTGAAAACATCAAAATCCAGCTGGGCAGCGCCTACCCGCAAGAAGAGCGCCGCGAAATGGACGTCAAAGGGCGCGATCTAATCAATGGCGTACCGAAAAACCTGGCCCTCGACGATTCCGAGATTCTGGAAGCGATTACCGAGCCGGTAAATGCGATTATCGAAGGCATCAAGGTCTGTTTGGAACGTACACCGCCGGAGTTGGCTGCCGATATTGTCGATAAAGGCATCATGCTTACTGGCGGCGGTGCGATGCTGGTCGGACTGGATCAATTGGTGCGCGAGGAAACCGGCCTGCCGGTCACTGTTGCTGAAAACCCGCTGCTTTGCGTCGTGCTCGGCACCGGCAGGGTGTTGGAAGAACTGGATCGCATGCGGGACGTGCTTTTCGAGGAATAGGAGTGCCGCGCCGCTGGTTGGGCCTGCGCCCGTGGTTCTGGCTTGCGGCGCTGCTGCTTTTGTTACTGGCCGTTCAACAAACCCCGCTCGGCAAACAACTCGGCCCCAGATTAAATCTTTTTTTCGCACCCTTGGTGAGTGTGTTGCAAGCCCCAAGCATCTGGTGGCAGAATACGAATCAATGGTTTGTCGATAGCCGCCTCTTACAAAACGAAGTATCCGAATTGCGCCAGCAAGTTCAAAAGCAGGCACATATCCGTCAAGAACGCGATGCCTTGCGTGCCGAAAACAGCCAATTACGCACCCTGCTCAGCCTGCAAAAATTACCCGGCTTCGTCTGGCATGCGGCCAAGGTGTTGGGCAGAAGCCCGGATAAAATGAGCCAGCGCTTAATGCTGCGCACGCAAATGCCAGTGCAGGCCGACGATGCCGTTGCCTCCAGCGAGGGCTTGGTAGGATTGGTCGATTCCGTAAGTGGACATATAGCTGTCGTGCGCACCATTCTCGATGCCTCGATTGCCGTACCGGCAACCCTGCCGGGAACAGGTCTGGCGGCATTGGTACGCGGTCAAGGCGAACAACTGACCATCGAATTCATACCACTGGAACATGCGCCGCCGCGCGGCAGTATCTTGGTAACCAGCGGTGCAGGCGGTATGTTTCCACCCGGCATTCCGGTAGCGCGCATCAAACGCATCCGGGCCATGCCCGGCAGCGTGTTCGTCGATGTGGATGCAGAACCGGCAGCACATTGGCGTCGCGATGCCTGGCTTAGTGTGGCATCGCACAAAAAACCGTAATGTTATCGCCGCTACCGCTGTTGCTTCTCATCTCGGCGCTGACTGGCATGGTGCTGAGCTTGGCCAGCGGCGGCATCATGCAACCGGATTGGTCGTTGGCGATTCTGCTCGGCACACTACTGGCCAGACGCACGGCATGGCCATGGGTATTGCCCGCCATGCTGCTGCACGATCTGATGCTGTATTGGAGTCCGTGGGGCGTGTTCCCCATCGCCTGTTTACTGCCATTGCTATTGATGCGTCTGGACGAGCAAATCGGCCCGGGCTTGCCGCAGCGCATCGCCATGCTGATTCTCGTCAGCCTGCCCATGCTGGGGCAAGGTGCTGGTTTGATGCAGTGGCTGTTAACCGTACTGTTATGCATCCCGATATGGCATATCGTTGCCCACCTCCATGATCGCCAATTCGCTTAAAATGCGCGGCCGCTTCGAGCGGCGTATGCTCCTTCTGCAATGGCTGGCGGCGCTGCTATTGCTGCTGCTGTTTATCCGCCTAGCGGATTTACAGTGGTTGCAGCATGAGGGATTGTTACTACAGGCAGAACAAAATCGTATCAATGTCGTGCCGATACTTCCCACACGCGGTGAAATCGTCGATCGGCACGGGCAGGGCTTGGCCGTTAATCATGTCTCTTACCGCCTGACCCTCATTCCGGAACGCAGCGAGAATATCAGCGCAGTTCTTACCCAAGTACAGCAACTGATGCACTGGCCGGACAAGCGCTTAAAGCGCCTGCAGAAACAACTGGCGCATAGCCGCCGCGATCGACCGATATTGCTGGCCGACAAGCTGGAATGGAACGAAATAGCACAAGTCGCAGCCCGTCTGCATCAGTTGCCGGGCATCGACGTGCAAGCCGGTACGCACCGTTTCTATCCCTACGGCGCACTCAGCTCGCATCTCATCGGTTACCTTTCTCTGGCGCGCAACGAAGACCTGCAACACGGTGTTCTGCCCAGCGAAAAAGTTGGGCGCAGGGGTGTAGAACGCACCTTTGAATCGACATTGCACGGCCTGCCCGGATCGCAATACGAAGAAGTCGATGCGCATGGCCGACGCATCAGCGCCTTCAAACGGGTACCGCCGCAAATGGGTAAGCGCTTGCAATTAAGCCTCGATATCGGCTTGCAACAAGTCGCCTCCGAAGCGCTTGGCGAGCGCACCGGCGCGGTCGTGGTGCTGGACGTCAACAACGGCGAAGTGCTTGCCCTGCTTAGCAAACCCGGCTTTGAACCCAACCGCTTTATTACCGGCTTAGAAACCGAACAATGGCAATCTTGGATCAACGATTCTCAGCATCCGTTAATCAATCGCGCCATTCAGGCTGTTTATCCGCCCGCCTCGACCTTCAAATTGCTGGTTGGTCTGGCCGGATTGGCAAAACAATCACCATTGATTCACCAAGCAACGCAATGCCTCGGCTATGTCAAATTGGGTGACCGTAAATTGCGCTGCTGGAAGCGCCGTGGTCATCGCCGGGTCGATCTGCACAAAGCATTGGTCGAATCCTGCGATGTGTATTTTTACGAATTGGGCGATCAGCTTGGCATGGCAGCAATCAGCGACACAGCACGACAATGGGGATTTGGAGAAACAACGAATATCGGTATCGGACCGGAGGCTACGGGCTCGATACCGCGAACAAACGGCGGACGCCGCTGGTTCCGTGGCGAAACCATGATTACCGCAATCGGGCAAGGTACGGTCACCGCCTCGCCGTTACAAATGGCGCGTTTTACAGCCGCGATTGCCAACGGCGGCGCACTGCTCAGACCACACTTGCTCGCCGGACAAACACCCGAAATAACGCGTCAAATCGACGTGTTGCCGGAAAACATAAATATCATTCGCAAGGCGATGCGCGATGTTGTAGTCAGTGTTCACGGCACTGCCCATCGCGCCATGGCAAAATTGGCATGGACATCGGCGGGCAAGACCGGAACGGCACAGGTCGTCACCGAAGCACAGGATGAAGACAAACTGCCGAAAGGCATGCAAAAGAAGCAACTTAAACGACATCGGGACCATGCTTGGTTTGTCGGCTATGCTCCCTACGAAAAACCGCGCATTGCGTTTGCCATATTTGTCGAACACGGCGGTCACGGCGGCAGTGCTGCCGCACCTGTTGCCGCAGCGCTGGTGCGTTATCTGGCCAAACAAGAAAAAGTGGCCGCAAAAACGGGGCAAGGCTCATGATCGAACATCTACGCAAACTGGATGGTTTGTTGCTTCTGATTATGGCATCACTGGCCGTGCTGGGCATGATTACCCTGTATGCAGCGGTGCATCAGGGCGGCATTGACCTCTGGCAGCGGCAGATGATGCACTGGAGCATCGCTATTAGCGTATTTCTTGCCATTTGCCTGATTCCACTGCGTGTTATGGCGCTATTGAGTTGGCCCGCTTATCTTAGCGCCCTGCTCGCGTTGCTACTCGTACCGCTATTTGGCGATGTGCAAATGGGGGCGCGCCGCTGGTTGGACCTCGGTGTGATTAATTTCCAACCCTCGGAATTGATGAAATGGGCGCTGATGTTGCTGTTGGCGCATTGGTTCGCTTCGCGTGATGCCGCTTCGATGAAATCCTTATTGCCCGCCATGATTTTCGCGCTGCTGCCGGCAGTATTGATTGTCATGCAGCCGGATCTCGGCACGACATTGTTGCTGCTGTTTTCGGCAATTGTCATGATTTTTTCAGCTGGTCTGCCATGGAAATGGGCCGCTTACGGTGTCCTGAGCAGTCTGATTTCGCTGCCCGTACTGTGGCATAATATGCATACCTACCAGAAACAACGGGTATTGAGCTTTTTGCACCCGGAAGCCGATCCGCTGGGCGCAGGTTATCATGTGATCCAATCAAATATCGCCATTGGTTCAGGCGGGCTGTTTGGCAAAGGGTATTTGCACGGCACGCAAGCCCGGCTGCATTTCCTGCCCGAACAACATACCGACTTTATTTTCGCGGTATTGGCCGAAGAAGGTGGATTAATCGCCTCCGGCCTGCTGCTCACCCTGTACGCCCTGCTCATTGCCCGTATCATCAGCATCAGCATGCATGCCAGCACTCGATTCGGTGCGATGTTGTGTATCGGTATATCGGCTATTTTTACCCTGTATATTCTGATTAATATCGGCATGGTCAGCGGTGTATTACCGGTGGTTGGCGTACCCTTACCGTTTATCAGCTATGGCGGTTCGGCGTTGATTACCATGCTGGCCGCACTCGGCATGGTCATGCGTGTATCCATCGAATCACGCGACAAACTACCTTGGCAACGACCGGGAAGTCCTTTCGCCTAAGCTTTCCGGCCCAGAATTTCTCCGACAAAAACACCTCAAACAAGCATCTGCCACAACGCCGCCAACGCCAGCACGGCGGCAAGCAGTGAAAACAGCAACTTAAGCAACAAACGCATATCCGTTTCATCCATGCGCGCATGCAAATGCACCGCCCATAACGAAGCGCGCGGTAATGTCAGCAACAGACCGACAGCCACGCCGAGCAAAAACAACAGCGGCGCTTGCAACAAACGAAGCCAATCATCGACCAACAACAGATTCAGCAATAGCGCGGAAAATACCATAACCATGCCGCAAAATGCCGATGTGCCGACCGCAATGCGCAAGGGAAGCGCCCGCCGCAATAACGGCACCAGCATCGTTCCGCCGCCGATACCCAACGAGCCGGACAAATAACCGATGGGAACAGCGGCAACAGCCAGAGGTGCAGCCCCCTGCTTCGATTTCACAACACGCCCGAAATCCCATGCCACCCAAGCATCAAGCAATGCCAATCCGACAAGCACCAGCGCCGCCGATATATGCAGCGTCAACATCAGCCCAAAAGCCGCACCGACAATCAAACCGGGCAGCAAGCTCAAGCTGCAAGCACTGTCAATATGCCCCAAACGCCAATGCGCCCGCACCGAGGCGACACCCGTCGCCACAATCGCCAGCATGCTGGCGAATACGGCCACCGCCATTGCCGATTCATTGTGCGCCGCATGATGTGCCAAACAGGCATAAAATATCGGCACATAAATCAAACCGCCGCCAATACCAGCCAGCCCGGCCAGCGCACCGCCAATCGCACCGCCCAACAAACCAGCGGCCAATCCGGAAAACAGCAGCAACAGATCGGCTTCACTCATCCTCTAATGCTGCCCGCAGTGGCGCTGCAATCCAAGTCATAAGCCCGGCCTGCGGCGGCAAACATCTGCACCTGCATTGACCGCAAGTCGTCGAGCCCTACAATGACCGCTCACCAATACGCGAGGGGTCACGTTGTGAGCAACAGTAAAAACAGAAAAAAAGACATCGAACAACTTGATTTCGAGCAAGCGTTACAGCAATTGAACACCTTGGTTGCAAAACTTGAAACCGGTGAATTACCGCTTGAAGACAGCGTTGCCGCATTTGAAACCGGCGTGCTGCTGTCGCGCCGCTGCGAAGCCCTGCTTGATAGCGCCGAACAGCGACTGCAAGTACTCGGCGAGGATCAGGATAGCTGATTGATGATCGAAACCCGACTCAAACAACACGCCGATACGCTCAATACCGCTCTTGGCAACATGCTCGATGTGCGCCGCGAACAGACCGCAGACCGCCTCTGGCAAGCCATGCGCTACAGCCTGCTGGCTGGCGGCAAACGTGTGCGCCCGGCAATCATGCTTGAGTGTTTTGCCGCATGTGGCGGCGAAGCGGAGATTCTGCCGGCGGCGATGAGCATCGAATGCATGCATACCTATTCGTTGATTCACGATGATCTGCCATGCATGGACGACGACGATCTGCGGCGTGGCCGCCCGACCTGTCACAAGCATTTCGATGAAGCCACTGCCATTCTGGCCGCCGATGCCCTGCAAGCACTCAGCTTTGAATTACTCGGCGATCAATCGGCAGCAGCAGACATTCGCCTCGAATTGATAAGCAAATTGGCTGCCGCAAGCGGTGCGTCCGGCATGGTCGGCGGCCAGATGCTGGATATGCTTGCCGAAGCAGAAACTATCACCGA
Source organism: Zetaproteobacteria bacterium (assembly GCA_021545645.1). Taxonomy (GTDB): domain Bacteria; phylum Pseudomonadota; class Zetaproteobacteria; order Mariprofundales; family Mariprofundaceae; genus UBA1543. The sequence continues at coordinate 21,435 of JAJRWP010000120.1, forward strand.
TGTGGCACAGGTGCGGCATATTCATGCGCTGAAAACCGGCGCATTGCTGCGTTACTGCTGCGAGGCGGGGGCGCTTCTCGCCAACGCGGATTCGAACCGCATCGATGCCTGTTCGCGCTATGGTCAAGCTGTCGGCCTGCTGTTCCAAATCGCCGACGACATGCTGGATGCAACGGCAAGCAGCGAGCAATTGGGAAAAAGTGCCGGAAAAGATGCCGCGCAGCACAAAGCCACCTATGTATCCTTGCTCGGATTAGCGCGCACACGCGAATATGCCGAACAAACACACGCCGAAGCCCTTGAGGCAGCAGCAATTTTGGGCGAGCATGGCAGCATCTTGAAGAATTTTGCCACATATATTCTGGAGCGCCGCCAATGAGCGCATCGGAGAGTTCATTGGAGAACGACGCATTGCGCGATTACCCGCTGCTGGCGAAGATCGACGGGCCTGCCGATGTCAAACGCTTGCGGCGCGAGCAATTGGACGATCTTGCCACTGAAATTCGCCAGTATATGATTAACACACTGGCCCCGATCGGCGGTCATCTGGGCGCAGGTCTGGGTGTTGTCGAGTTGAGTATCGCCCTGCACCGGATATTTAATTCGCCGCAGGATCGTATCGTTTGGGATGTCGGCCATCAGGCCTATCCGCACAAAATACTGACCGGGCGTCTGCGCGGCATGCCGACCATCCGTCAATACGGCGGTTTATCCGGCTTCACCAAACGCAGCGAATCCGAACACGACCCCTTTGGTGCCGGGCATGCCTGCACATCGATTTCCTCAGCCTACGGCATGGCCGTGGCGCGCGATTTGCAACACACCGATAAACAAATCGTTGCCGTCATCGGCGATGGCGCACTGACCGGCGGCATGGCTTTCGAAGGCCTGAACAATGCCGGAACCGGCAAACACCGCATGCTGGTCATTCTCAACGACAACGAAATGTCGATTGCCCCGAATGTCGGCTCCATGTCGGCCTATTTGGCACGTCTGATTACCGGCAAGCCATATACACAGGTGCGCGATGCCACGCGTAAGGTGCTGGAAAAACTGCCCGGCGCATACGAAGCGGCACGGCGACTTGAAGAACATGTGAAAGGCATGGTCATGCCCGGCACGCTGTTTGAAGAAATGGGCTTTCGTTATGTCGGGCCGATTGATGGTCACGATTTCAACCACCTGCTGCCAACACTGGAAAACTGCCACGATCTCGACGGTCCGATTCTGCTGCATATTGTCACCCGCAAAGGTTTCGGCTTTGCCCCCGCCGAAGAAGACCCGGAAACATGGCACGGCCTCGGCCCCTACAATATCGAAAGCGGCGAACCGGTACGCAGCGAAGGTAAACCGCCGACCTATACGCAAGTCTTTGCCGATACACTGGCCGATTTGGCCGATAAGGACGAACGCATTGTCGCCATTACCGCAGCCATGCCCGGCGGCACTGGCTTATCGAGCTTTGCCAAACGCCATCCGGATCGCTGTATCGACGTCGGCATTGCCGAGCAGCATGCGGCAACCTTTGCTGGTGGTCTGGCGGTGGAAGGCCTCAAACCGGTGCTGGCTATTTATTCCACCTTCATGCAGCGCGCCTATGACCAAATTGTTCACGATATTTGCATTCAGAATCTGCCGGTCGTGCTGTGTATGGATCGCGCCGGCATTGTCGGCGCTGATGGGGCGACACATGCGGGCAGTTTCGATATTGCCTTTTTGCGCTGTCTGCCGAATTTAACCATGATGACCCCGAAGGACGAGGCAGAACTGGCCGATATGCTGCTCACCGCACTGCAACTCGACGGGCCAAGCGCTATTCGTTATCCGCGCGGCAATGGCTACGGTGTCGAAATACGCACGCCACAAGCGCTGCCCATCGGCAAGGCCGAGATATTGGAAAACGGCAAAGACGGTTTATTAATCGCCGTCGGCACACTCAGTCGCGCGGCACTGCAAGCATGCGAAGCCTTGCGCAAACAACACGGCAAACGGCTGAGTCTGATTAATCTGCGTTTTATCAAACCGCTTGATGAAGATACGATTATCGCCCATCTGAGAAACAAGCGCCCGCTGCTCGTCGTCGAAGAAGGTTCGGCGCAGGGCGGTATTGGCGAAGCCATCGCCGCCGTAGCCGCGCGGGCGGGCTGGCACGGGCCGTTCGAACATATCGGCATTCCCGATGCCTTCCCCGAACAAGGCACGCAAGCCGAAATTCTACGCGATTTGAGTCTTGATACGGCGGGCATCAGCGCCGCTTTGCATCGCCTGTTCAACATCGCCTGATTTTCCTTGCCTGCGCCTGATAAACCCCGCAAACAACGCCTCGACCACCTGCTAAGCGAGCGCGGACTGGCGGAAAGCGGTAATCGCGCGCAACGCCTGATTATGGCCGGATTGGTCTATGTTAATGGCCAAAAAGCCGACAAACCGGGTCATCAAGTGCGTTCCGATGTCGAAATTGAAGTGCGCGAAACGCTGGCTTATGTATCGCGCGGCGCACTGAAATTGAAAGCCGCACTGGAATCATTCGACCTACCCATCACGGGGGCAAGCTGTCTGGATGTCGGCGCATCCACTGGCGGTTTTACCGATTTACTGCTGCAAAACGGTGCTGCCAAGGTCTATGCGGTGGATGTCGGGCGCGGGCAATTGCATTATCGCCTGCAACAGGATGCACGCGTTATTAATCTTGAACGCACGCATATCCGTATTCTGACGCACGAGCATGTGCCGGAAGCTGTCGATATTCTGGTCATCGATACCTCGTTTATTTCGCTATCGCGCGTGTTACCGCTGGCCTGGCCGTTTCTTGCTTCCGGCGGCTGGTGCGCCGCACTGATCAAACCGCAATTCGAAGTCGGTCCGAAACTGCTCAGCAAAGGCGTGGTGCGCGATGAATCAGCACGCCGGGAAGCGGTGAAAAGAATGACCGCCATGGCGGTAGAACTGGACGGCGCGCACCTGCTCGGCGTTATCGAATCGCCGATTCACGGTCCGAAAGGAAATATCGAATACCTGCTGGTGTTAACGAAAGACTAACGCCTTACTCCGCCACCCATCACACGGGTGACGGAGCCTTTTTTGCCACATCATATTTTTCACCGCATAACAGACGGCAAATCCTGATGTGTTATCCGGAAGCTATTGCGCACCGTGGGTGGTTTCGCGATCGAAATCGTTCCACACATAATCGGCATGCACGAAGCCGCTGCTGGAAATAAAGAACGTCGCCGTATCGACTGCGCCGCTCAAGGTGCGACCAACGGTATGCGCAGCACCTTTCAGCGTACCGTAGGTCAGACCGACACCGGCATTGCTTGCACGGCTTTCATTGCTGATATTTTTAGGAACTTCCAACCAACCGGTGGCCAGATTAGCAATGCCACGGGAAAATTTCCCGGCGCTTTGCGTAGCGTAATCGCCTGCCTGTGCTGCCGGAGAAACGGCCAGCATGGAAAATGCCAAAGCCGAAAAGGTTAACGGAATCCATTGTTTTTTCATCATGTCCTCCTTTTGTGGACTGTCGCCTCCTTTTTCCGGAAGCTTTTTTTGGTCGCCTGCAAGGCGGCAATATTACGCCCATTGATCGGCTGGCGCGGGCGACACGCACAATCATGCATGCTACGTTCAGGCCATGAATACGCCTGCGCATGCCATTGTCAATTTGCTGTTATTCGGCAAAAACAAGCGCGAACGCCATGCCGTAATCATCATCATCGGCGCACTGTTACCCGATCTGCCGATGCTGTTGTTTTACCTGCAAGCCAAGTGGCGCGGCTTGCGCGAGTTGGAAATTTGGCGGCATGCCTATTTCACAGACGGCTGGCAGGCACTGTTCGATACATTTCATTCTTTTCCACTGCTCGGCTTGGCTTGTTTGCTGGCTTGGTGGCTGAAAAAACCGCTCTGGCTGCTCTTTTTCGCCAGCATGTTTGTGCATTCCGTATTCGATTTCCCACTGCACCATGCCGATGCCCATCATCACTTTTTCCCCTTATCCATGTGGCAATTTCACAGCCCGGTTTCATATTGGGACCCACAATATTACGGGCGTATCGTCGGTGCTATCGAATTGTTCACGGTATTGGCAGGTGGCGCATGGCTACTGCGCACCGGCAACGCACTCGCACTGAAAAGCGGCGTTGGCTTGATTTTACTGCTGTATTTATCTGCTTGGGGGTTTTTCGTACTGCTGTGGGGCTAA
>JAJRWP010000121.1 GCA_021545645.1 Zetaproteobacteria bacterium
CGCGAGCATAATGTGGACACCATTGTGCATTTTGCCGCCGAATCGCATGTCGATAATTCCATTAGCGGGCCGGAAATTTTTGTCAAAACGAATGTCATGGGGACATTCACCTTGCTGGATGCGGCACGGCAATTCTGGCAGCAGGAAAAAGGGTGGGATGAGCAGGCATGCCGTTTCCACCACATTTCGACCGATGAGGTGTACGGCACACTGGCGGCAGAGGATGTGCCATTCTCAGAAACCACGCCGTATGCACCCAATTCACCGTATTCGGCATCGAAAGCGGGTTCCGATCATTTGGTGCGCGCTTATTTTCATACCTACGGCCTGCCGGTCACCACCACTAACTGTTCGAATAATTACGGTCCTTATCAGCATCGGGAGAAGTTTATCCCGACAGTGATTCGTGCATGCTTGGAGGGAAAACCGATTCCGGTATACGGCGACGGCAGCAATATCCGCGACTGGCTTTATGTTGCCGATCATTGCGCCGGTATTGATGCGGTTGTGCGCAACGGGCAGTTGGGCGAAACGTATAATATCGGCGGCATCAACGAATGGGCGAATATCGATATTGTGCGCCTGATTTGCCAATTGATGGACGAGCAACAACCCGCAGGCAAGCCGCATGCCGATTTAATTTCCTTTGTGACGGATCGTCCCGGCCACGATTGGCGCTATGCGATTGATGTGCAAAAAGTAAGTGCTGAGTTGGGTTGGAAGCCTGCCGAGACTTTCGAGACAGGTATCAGAAAAAGTGTACGCTGGTATTTGGCACAGATGACGGATTAAAGGGTGAGCGTGTACATTGCTTTACATCAGGGCGGCTTGCATTAAGCTGAATTTTGTCACTCTGCTTATGTGGCGATTAATGATTTTGAAAATAAAGGGATTGCCGTGAATAGAAAAACAGTTGCTGTTGTTGGTCTTGGTTATGTCGGCTTGCCTTTGGCTTTGGCCTTCGGACGGGAAATTGCTACCATCGGTTTTGACATTTCCCAAGAAAAAATAGCCGCCTACCGCAAAGGCTATGATCCCACCGGCGAGATGGACGACGAATTATTCGTTCGCGCCGAGCATTTGGTATATACCGATGATGCGTCACGGATTGCGGCGGCGGATTTTGTCGTGGTAGCGGTGCCGACACCGGTGGATAATGCGCACCAGCCAGATTTAACACCGGTTGTGCGGGCCACGGAAGTGGTGGGGCGCAATCTGAAACCGGGGGCCATTGTTGTCTTTGAATCAACAGTGTATCCGGGGGTCACCGAAGATGTTTGCGTGCCAATATTGGAGCGCGAATCGGGGCTGTTGTGCGGTGATGGTTTTAAGGTCGGTTATTCGCCGGAGCGGGTCAATCCCGGTGATAAAGTGCATACGCTGGAGAAGATTGTAAAAATCGTCGCCGGACAGGATGCACAGACATTGCTGCAAGTTGCGGATTTGTACGAATTGATTATCGAAGCAGGTGTGCATCGTGCGCCGTGCATCAAGGTCGCCGAAGCGGCCAAAGTGATTGAGAACACCCAACGCGATATGAACATCGCGCTGATGAACGAACTGGCGATTATTTTTGAGCGGCTTGGTATTGATACGCTGGATGTGCTGGAAGCTGCGGGCACAAAATGGAATTTTCTGCCGTTTCGTCCCGGTTTGGTGGGCGGGCATTGTATCGGTGTCGATCCGTATTACCTAACCTACAAGGCGGAATTGACCGGTTATCACCCGGACGTGATTTTATCCGGCAGGGCGATCAACGATGGTATGGGTCGCTATATTGCCGAGCAGACGGTGCGCCAGATGATTGATAACGGTGCAGTGATTAAGGGCGCGCGGGTGCTGGTGTTGGGTTTAACCTTCAAAGAAAATTGTGCGGATTTGCGCAATTCGCGGGTGATTGATGTGATTCGCGAACTGGCAAGCTACGGCGTTGAGGTTGTGGTGCACGATCCGGTGGCCGATGTCGGTGATGCGAAGAAGGAATACGCTATTGAGCTTGTGGCGCTGGAAGGCTTGGCGAAGGTGGATGTGATTATTGCGGCGGTGGCGCATCGCGAATTTGTGCAGGCAGATATATCAAGCTTTGCTGCATTGGCAAAAAATAAAGGTATTCCGTTCATGGATGTCAAATCTTCGTTTGAGCGTGAGGCGTTGCAGCAGGCCGGTTTTAAGGTGTGGCGATTGTGAGCAAAATACTGGTCACCGGCGCTGCCGGTTTTATCGGTTCTTTTGTCAGTCGGGCGCTGCTTGAGCGTGGTGATGAGGTCGTCGGGCTGGACAACCTTAATGATTATTACGATGTGAGTTTGAAGCAGGCGCGGCTTGCCCGGTTGACGAATCAAGATGGTTTTCGCTTTGTTGAAATGAATTTGGCAGATCGCGCCGAGGTAGCGCAGCTTTTTGCCGACGAGGCCTTCGATAAAGTGGTAAATCTGGCCGCACAGGCGGGTGTGCGTTACTCGCTGGAAAATCCATATGCCTATATCGACAGCAATATCGTCGGATTTATGAATATTCTCGAGGGCTGTCGGCATCACGACATCAAGCATCTTGTTTATGCTTCATCATCTTCGGTTTACGGAGCCAACGAGAGCATGCCTTTTTCGGTGCACGACAATGTGGATCACCCGCTTTCCCTTTATGCCGCCAGCAAAAAAGCAAACGAATTGATGGCGCATACCTATTCACACCTTTACGGTCTGCCGACCACCGGGCTGCGCTTTTTTACCGTGTACGGGCCGTGGGGCAGGCCGGATATGGCTTATTTCAAGTTTGCCAAGGCTATTTTGAACGGTGAAACGATTGATGTGTACAATCATGGGCGCATGCAACGTGATTTCACTTATATCGACGATGTTGTCGAAGGCGTGGTGCGTGTGCTGGATCATATTGCACAGGGCAATCCTGTGTGGGATGGCGCAAAC
>JAJRWP010000122.1 GCA_021545645.1 Zetaproteobacteria bacterium
ATCAATGGTATCGAAAACTGCTGTAATCAGGCTAAAAGACATCTGAGAAAATTTAATGGAAGACCAAGACAGCATTTTGAACTATTCTTGAAAGAGTGCGAGTGGAGGTTTAATCTGGCTAATTCAAAAGAGCAACTGAAAGACCTGAAAATGTTGCTCAAAGAATTTTATTAGGTGTCAGCCCCTAAATCAAATGGTGGATTTTTACTAAATTGACATGAATCAGCGAACACGTCTTTTAAGTTTAGTTACTGACTTTTGCCAAGAGCGCGGTAGCAGAACATTTACTTTACAAGAGTTAAACCAAACATATCAAAGTTTCCAATGTATTAATATTGGAGGGAAAACGCCCCAAGCAACTGTGAGGCGCTTATTACAGGAGTTAAGAAATAATAAGAGTCTTTCTTTTTTGGAGCAAAGAGGAGCATATAGCCTAAGAAATATTGAAATTCTTGATAACGAGGTGGAAGATAGTTGTCTTGACTTGATCTCAAAAACACCAAACCTTGAAAAAAAGGAATATATTGTTGAAGTTTATGCGCGCAATCGTGGTTGGGTTAAACAAGCAAAAGAAGTTTTGGGGTGCGATTGCCTTTACCCCCAATGCAAAAATCGTTTTTTAAAAGAAGATAATACGCCCTACATAGAAGTGCACCATATCATTCCTCTTTATCAAGGAGGTGATGATGGCATTTGGAATCTATCTGTTGTTTGCGCCCATCATCATAAAATGGCTCACTATGCCAACGCAAAAACTCGTTTGTTAATAGAATCATTATTGCTAAAGGAGACTGAATGTCGAATATAAGAAACTATGCAAAAGCTATTGCACTGCGCATTACTGATGAATGGAGTGGAAAACAAGAATTTCCTGAAGATGCTTTCCTATTAAAGGAAATATTGACTGAATTGTTGTTGCAGAACCCTGAAAAATGTCAGAAATTGATTGGTACAGGAATTATTGAAGAAAATTATTTTGATGAATTAAAATAAAGGCTGTAGAAATTCGGGGAACAGTCTACTTTTTTCTAGTGCGACACCTTGAAAGTTCAATGATTTAGAGGAGATAGCATCCTTTGGATCGCTGCCTGATTCGCCCGGTTTATTGTGGGGCATGCAGTCCCAGATGTTGCACCATGGGGTCGAAATCGCGGCCGGAGTAGAGCAGGGGAAGGTCGTGCTCAATGCAGTACGAGGCAATCATCACGTCAATTGTTTTACGCACGGTGATGCCCTGCTGCCTCAGCCTGCGATAGTTGGCGGCGGATTTTAGTGCCATGTCCGGGCCGAGCATGGAAACGACGGAGAAATGATGCAATAACTCTCGCGCCTTGATGAAGTCGGCATCCTTGCGGAAGCCCTGCAATACCTCGGTTAGTATCAGATCGCCGATGATGATTTCTTCGCTGCCCAGCGCGGCATTCAATGCATCGGTTTGCGCACTTTTCCGCCCATTAAAATAGTCAATCCAGACCGATGAATCGACAAGCAGCGGCATTAGTGATCCGTGCGCATCGCATTGAGATCACCGTCCCAAGCGAGTTTACCGCGCCAGACTTTGACCGCTTGCTGTTTTTTCAGGCGAATCAGTGTTTTCAGCCCTTCTTCAACGATAGCGCGCTTGGTGGTGATGCCGGTTAACGCCTGTGCTTCGGAGACAAGGCGGTCGTCGAGAACGATATTGGTACGCATGGCATGCTCCTATGTGTAGGATTTTAATTAACTATACACCATCATGCTGAATCATGCAAATGATATTCTCAAGAATAGAGAGACAGTTTACCCATTTATTAGATGTCGGGATATTCTTCTTTCTTGAGCGGCCAAGAAAGAAGCAAAGAAGACCGCCCGGCATTTGCCTGCCCTGTGGGTTCCCTCGGCGGCACACAAAAACGGGCGCGACTTCGCTGCTTGATCCCGTTTTTGTGTTTGTCTCGGCAGCCAACTGAACGGGGTGAGGTCAAAGGCAAGGCGGTTAAAATCAAAAAAGCTCGCACGTTCCGGCACAGTCTCAATGGGATTGAAGGTCAAAGGTAAAAAGGCGACACAGCGCCGGGGTTGAACGGGCGGGGGATTGGGCGAGTATCTCGTCTTTTATTAGTAGTCATAAGGAGAAGATATGACGGCTTATCGTTCGGTGATTGAGGCGCAGCAGTGTATTTTATCGCATGTATCCATGATGCCGCCGGAAGAGGTGGCATTGCACGATTCGCTGGGGCGGGTGCTGGCTGGCGATGTGACGGCCAATCGCAATCATCCGCCCTACGATGTGTCGGCGATGGACGGTTATGCGGTGCGTTTTGCGGATATTGCCCGGACACCGGCCAAATTGACGGTGGTGGACGATATTCGTGCCGGGCAGATGCCTGCAATTAAAGTGCTACAGGGCCGTGCGGCACGTATTATGACCGGTGCGCCGGTGCCGCAAGGCGCGGATACCGTGGTGCGCGTCGAAGACAGCGAACAGGACGGCAACGATGTGTCGATTCTTGTATCGCCAGCCAGCGGTGCGAATATTCGGCCACTGGGCGAGAATCTGAAAAACGGCGAAGTGGTTTTGAGCAAAGGTACGGAAATCACACCGGGTGTGCTGGCGATTCTGGCCATGGTCAAGCAGAAGCAGGTTTCTGTGTTTGCTAAACCAAGCGTGGCGATTCTGTCCACCGGCGACGAACTCGAAGGCCTCGACGAGCCGATCGACGAAAATAAAATTCCCGATGCCAATTCGCATGCGTTGTATGCGCAGTGCAAGGCGCTTGGGATTGAGCCGACATTGCTTGGCATTGCGCACGATAATCCGATTGAATTGCGAGCCAAACTGGCCGAAGGGCTGAAATACGATGTGTTGCTGGCTTCCGGCGGTGTTTCGGTCGGCCATCACGATTTTGTACGTCCGACGCTCGATGCGTTGGGCATTCACATGCATTTTTGGCGGGTGGCGATGCGTCCCGGGCATCCGTTGGCGTTTGGAACAAGCGAAAATGGCGCTGCGGTGTTTGGATTGCCGGGAAATCCGGTATCCGGCATGGTTTGTTTCGAGCAATTTGTTGCTCCGGCGCTGCGATCCATGATGGGGCATGAAAAATTGTTTCGCCGCACCGTGCAAGCGCGTTTGAGTCACGATTTGAAAGACCGCGCCGGACGCATGCATTTTGTGCGCGTTACACTCTCCCGCGACGGTGACGGATATATTGCAACATCGACCGGCACGCAGGGCAGCGGGGTGTTGATGTCGATGGCTGTGGCCGAGGGTTTTGCCGTTGTTGCCGCCGAATCAGAAGGGCTTGCCGCCGGGGATACGGTGACGGTGCAGCTATTGCAAGGCATGGATTTTCAGCAGGATACAGATATTTGACTTCAGTTGGGCGTCATTCCCAACTTGATTGGGAATCCAGATGCAATGGCATGGATACCCGCCTTCGCGGGTATGACGAGAAATAAACTTCGGGTTGACACAATAAGGAAATGAATATGAAAGCAAACATTGGATTTGTAACCGTTTCGGACCGCGCCAGTCGCGGTGAATACGAGGATTTGGGCGGCCCGGCGATGGCGGCTTGGTTCGCGCGCGTGCTGACTTCCGAATGGCAAGCTGTAAAACGCATCATTCCCGATGAACGGGAGGGTATCGAAGCGACGTTAAAAGCATTGGCTGACGACGAAGGCTGTTGCCTGATCGTGACCACCGGCGGTACAGGGCCTGCGGTACGCGATGTGACGCCGGAAGCGACCGAAGCTGTGTGCGAGAAGATGCTGCCGGGTTTTGGTGAACTGATGCGTCAGGCATCGCTGAAATTCGTGCCGACGGCGATTCTTTCGCGGCAGACGGCAGGCATTCGCGGTCAATCGCTAATCGTTAATCTGCCCGGTAAACCGTCGGCCATCGACGATTGCCTGAATGCCGTTTTTCCGGCGGTTCCTTATTGCATTGATTTGATCGATGGGCCGTATCTACAGGCCGATCCAGCGCAGTGCAGCGTGTTTCGCCCGAAGAAGAAGTAGGTGCTTGTAGAAGCCGTTATCCGTTGCGGCTAAGCTTCCAGCATGAGATTATTGCAATTGTTTAAAGGCTTGTCCGATCCGGTGAGATTGAGGATAGCGTATTTGCTTACGCAGAGGGATGAACTTTGTGTGTGCCATATTACGGATGCCCTTTCGCTGCCGCAAAGTACTGTTTCCCGTCATTTGAACACCTTGAAACATTGCGGTCTGGTTGTCGCCGAGCGCAGAGGCAAGTGGGTCTATTATTATTTAACGGATTCCGCCGATGTGGCGGCGATTTCCGAGCTTATAAAAAGCAGTTCATTCCCCGGTGGGCAACTTCAAAAAGACCTTGCTAGACTAAAAGAATCAATCTGTTAATTTACGTATCCGGATAAGAGGATATAGTATGCTCCATATATTTGCCTTGGAGCGAGAAAATGTCTGATAGCAAACCCATAGGAATATTTGCGCGGTTTCTGACCTTCTGGGTGTTTTTTTGTATTATAGGTGGGATTGTGGCGGGGAATTCATTTCCTGCCCTATTCCATTCGCTCGCTGTTATGCAAATCGCACATATCAATCTGCCGGTGGCAGCGTTGGTTTGGGCAATGATTTTGCCGATGCTGCTCAGAATTGATTATTCAACGCTGAATGAAGTGTGGGATCATCGTAGAGGCGTTGCCGTAACCCTAGGTGTTAATTGGCTGGTTAAGCCCTTTTCCATGGCTTTTCTCGGCTGGTTTTTTCTGCAATATATCTTCGCGCCCTACCTTGAGGCAGATAAAATCCCTGAATATATTGCCGGTCTTATTTTATTGGCTGCCGCGCCATGTACGGCTATGGTGTTTGTCTGGTCGCGGCTGACCGGGGGAAACCCTCAGTTTACATTGTCGCAGGTTGCCCTGAACGATGTGATTATGATTTTCGCTTTTGCACCGATCGTCGGCCTGTTGCTTGGTATTGCATCTATCGTGGTGCCGTGGAACACGCTGTTTCTTTCGGTAGTGCTGTATATCCTTGTTCCGGTTGTGCTGGCCTATGCGGGGAGAAAGTTGCTAATAGCGAAGGGTCGGCTGGACGGTGTTCTACATGTTTTAGATCCCGTTTCAATGCTTGCTTTGCTGTTGACTGTTGTGCTTCTTTTTGCTTTTCAGGGCAAACAAATTCTTGCCCAGCCGTTGGTGATTTTACTGCTATCCATTCCAATCATTATTCAAGTATACTTTAATTCGATGCTCGCTTATTGGCTGAATAGAAAGCTTGCTGTAGCACATTGTGTGGCCGGGCCTTCTGCATTGATTGGCGCATCGAATTTTTTTGAACTGGCTGTAGCGACGGCCATTGCAATGTTCGGGTTCGAGTCGGGCGCGGCCTTGGCGACTGTTGTTGGGGTATTGGTGGAGGTACCGGTGATGTTGACAGTGGTTGCTGTCGTAAACCGGAGCAAAACATGGTATGAAAGGGGTATACAATGAAGCAAAAGGTCTTGTTTTTATGCACAGGCAACGCCTGCCGCTCTCAGATGGCGGAAGGCTGGCTCAGACATTTGGGCGGCGAACGTTTTGCAGCCTATTCGGCCGGTCTTGTTGCGCATGGCAAAAATCCGCGTGCGATTGCTGCAATGCAAGTGGCCGGTGTCGATATTAGCGGCCAGAAATCCGAGGCCTTGGATTCGTCGTTGTTAAACAGTATCGACCTTCTTATTACGGTATGCAGCCATGCCGATGAACGTTGCCCGCTTGTTCCGGCAAGTTGTCAAAAACAACATTGGCCATTCGACGATCCCGCCAAAGCAAGCGGCACGGAGGATGAAATCATGGCCGAATTTTACCGGGTGCGAGATCAAATACGCGACAGAATCAAGAAATTTATTGCTGAATAAAGAGAAAAGTGGTGGCCAGGGACGGAATCGAACCGCCGACACGAGGATTTTCAGTCCTCTGCTCTACCGACTGAGCTACCTGGCCATACGGGAAGCTGCGGGACGCGGATTATGGGAGAAAGGCGATGTGATGCAAGCCCCAATTGCATTGGCCTTCATTTTTCGCAAAAGTACAAAAAACCTGCCCTGCGTGTGCAAGCAGGGCAGGAAAGAGAATCGCAGGCTAAAATTTGACGCGGTAGTGGGTGTCCAGCCAGCATTTGGGAAGTGATTCGCCGGAAGGGAAGCAGAGGCCGGATTTGCTCACATTTACCGGTTCGCCAACTTCCTCGCCAGCCTGAAAACGCACACTCATCGCATCCGATGCCGGATCGAACATTTCTTTGGGATTGAGTACTTCAACAAGATCGCCACTGTTTTTATCTTTAAGAAACATTGTTTCCTCCATGTTCACCAAGGCTTATACCAGTGTAGTGCAAATGGGATATTTTCGCCAGCGGGCGGGCTACGGTTTGACGAAAAAATGCTCGCGGTAGTATTTTAATTCACTGATAGATTCGCGGATGTCGTCCATGGCCAAATGCGTACCGCTTTTGGTCGGCGATTTGAAATTCGGATACCAGCGGCAAGCCAGTTCCTTGATGCTGCTGACATCGATATTGCGATAATGCAGCCAATTCTCGATTTTCGGCATATAACGCACCAGAAAACGCCGATCCTGATGAATAGAATTACCGCACAACGGCGAAGCGGATTGGCCGATATGCTGCTGAATGAAGGCCAGTGTTTGCGCTTCGGCTTCGTCCAGCGTGGTTGTTGAATCAAGCACGCGCTGTGTTAAGCCGGATGCGCCGTGCTGTTTGATGCACCATTCGTTCATCGCATCCAATGCCGCTTTATCATGATGAATGACTAATACCGGGCCTTCGGCGACAGTGTTCAGTTCCGCGTCGGTGATGATGGTAGCAATTTCCAGAATGGTATCGCGCTCCGGATCCAGCCCGGTCATTTCCAAATCCATCCACACCAAGTGTTTTTTATCGTTGTTCGGCTTGTTCATGGGCGCAGTCTAAATCAATTTTATGCCGATGGCTTGTGCAAGGCGTTGTGTTTCACGCAGCGTCCCGGAATCGGCAGCGCGCAGACGAATCGGCGCATGCGACCAAGCGCGGCGAACCGGATAGTGACGGCGGTAATCGGTGAATGTTTCTGCGACTCCTTGTTTGCCGGTAACGGCTTTCCGCAATGCCGCGTCATCGTTGGCGATTGGGTAGAGATGCGTCGCTGCCGCATGCAGATTTGTCCATGCATCTGCGTTGCAGTCGATTTGCAATGGCGCATCATCCGGCGGCAAGGCCTGCTGCATATTCCAAACCGGTGCGATGCCCAGCCAGCGGCACAGGGCATGGTAGGCGAATTGACTGTTGGCCGCTTTGCCGTCCAACGAATGACCGGCGATATGTGGTGTGGCGATAATCATTTGCGGATGCGCCAGTAGGGCGGCGGAAATGGCGGGTTCGTTTTCCCAGCAATCGAGTACGGCGAAACGTGTGTTATCGGCATTGAGCCAGTCGAGCAGGGCGGCATTGTCCAAACACGCGCCGCGTCCGGCATTGATGATGCCGTGTCCTTTAAAGCGCTTGAGTGTAGCCGCATCAAGTAAATGAACGGTGCAATCCTCACCGCTGCGATTCAGCGGCGTGTGCAGGCTTAGCACATCGGCGTGTTCGAGCAGTTCGTCCAGTGATGCAAAACCGTCTTTTCCTTCGTTGCGCGCGCGCGGCGGGTCGTTGAGCAGCGTGTGGATGTTCAATTCCGTGCAAATACCGGCCAATCCACCGCCGATGCGTCCTGCGCCGATGATGCCGAGGCGGATTTGCGGCAGATTGATTCGATTTTTCGCATGCAGGCTCAATAATACCGTCAGCATGTATTCGATGACCGAACCAGTCGAGGAACCGGCGGCATTGGCATAGGCGATGTTGTGCTGTGCAAGATAAGTCTTGTCGTAATGATCGTCGCCGATGGTGGCGGTGGCCGCAAAACGCACCGGCGTGCCATCAAGCAATGCGGCATTCACCTTGGTGGACGAGCGGGTGATGAGAATATCGGTGTTTTTTAGCACCGTATTGCAGATGTTTGCCGCTTCGAGAACATGCAGTCGAACATCGTAACCGGGAAGTGCCGAGAATATTGATTCGACACCCCAAATATGTGCATCGGCGACAATGTTCAGCTTCTTTTTCAAAATTGTCGGTGAAAAACGGTTTTACAACTGTTGCGCGATGGCGATGGTCGCTGCCGATTTGTTCAGCGTGTAAAAATGCAATCCCGGCGCGCCGCTTTCCAGCAGTTCACGGCACTGTTTGGCTGCCAACTCGATGCCGCGCGCCATGACCGCTTCCAAATCTTCGCGAATCGGATTCATTTCCGCATGCAACCAATCGGGAACCGTTGCCCCGCACATGGCGGAAAAACGCACAATCTGGTCGAAATTGGTCACCGGCATGATGCCCGGAATAATCGGAATGGTGACACCTGCTTTGGTGGCATCGTCGCGGAAACGGAAAAAGGCGTCGTTATCGAAAAAATATTGGGTGACGGCACAATCCGCACCGTTGTCCTGCTTCATTTTCAGGTAGCGAATATCATCGGCGACACCGCCTTTGGATTCCGGGTGGCCTTCGGGATAGGTAGCGCAGGCAATGGAAAAATCGCCTTGCGTGCGCAGAAATGCGATTAAATCGGTGGCGTAGGAAAAACCACCGGCGGCAGCTTCGAAATGATCCATGCCTTCCGGCGCATCGCCCCTAAGCGCGAGGATGTTTTCGATACCGGCAGCCTGATAATCGGCCAGCAGTTCGGCCAATTCATCCTTGCTCGCACCGACGCAGGTTAAATGCGCCACCGGCGACAGGCCGGTTTCCGCCTTGATGCGGGTGACAATACCCTTGGTGCGGTTTTGCGTGCTGCCGCCGGCCCCGTAGGTGACCGAAATATAGGCGGGATCGATGCTGCGCAGTTCGTCCAGGCAGCGCCACAGATTTTCCTCGCCTTTATCGGTTTTCGGCGGGAAAAACTCGCAGGAAATCAGTGGTTTGTCGGCGTTTTTCAGGATTTCGGATAATTTCATTTCTTTCCCTTTACAGGCGCGGCACGGTAACGCCGGTTTGCCCCTGATATTTTCCGGCTTTGTCTTTGTAGGAGGTTTCGCATACCTCGTCGGATTCGAGAAACAGGAATTGCGCCACACCTTCGTTGGCATACACCTTGGCGGGCAGCGGCGTGGTATTGGAGAATTCCAGCGTGACATGCCCTTCCCATTCCGGTTCCAGCGGCGTGACGTTGACGATAATACCGCAACGTGCATAGGTCGATTTGCCGAGGCAAATGGTGAGTACATTGCGCGGAATACGCATGTATTCAATGGTGCGCGCCAGCGCGAAGGAATTCGGCGGAATAATGCACACATCGGATTGCACATCGACAAACGACGACGGGCAGAAGTCTTTGGGATCGACAATCGCCGAATTGATATTGGTGAAAATCTCGAATTCGTCGGAACAGCGCACATCGTAGCCGTAGGACGACAGGCCGTAGGAGACGATGCCGCCATGTTCGTTCTTTTTCACCTGCCCATCGACAAACGGCTCAATCATGCCGTTTTCTTTGGCCATTTTGCGAATCCATTTGTCTGACTTGATGGACATTGCCCCTCCAGTTGCTGATCTTGCGAAGCGGCAGGATAACGGCAGACGGACGATTTCGGAAGCTTTGCCCGGGAATGCTTGCAAGCGCTGTCTTCAACCTCTGCGCTATGCTTTGTTGGATGTTCTTTGAACGGGCCGGAGTATGCAATCATTAAAATCCTACAATGAATGAAAAATGAAGTCTTTTTTATAGGAAACCTCACTGTTTTATAATAATTCATGCTTATATTGCGGCACATATTGTTTTTAACAAGGAGTTAAATTATGGCAATGAAAGCGATTAAACAGGCAATTACCGAATATCTTGATGCTGTCGAGCGCGTTTACGGACTTGCAGCTCGCAAGCGTACAACAGTGGAACACCGTGAAGGCACGTCATTGGTCATCAAGCAGGGCAAAAAGAGCCCGCAGTTGATCGAGCTGGGCACATTGTACAATCTGACCCGCATGCTGGAAGCCAATGCTTAAGCGGTAGCTTACGCATTTTTGAAGAGGCCGGTTCGTCCGGCCTCTTTTTTTTGCTATTTTTATGTAGTTCGACGTTTTTTACCTTGCGGATGATGTGTAGGATGCGCGCCCGATGGAGGCATTGTGAAACAAGAACTCGAATCATCGCTGCAACAGGCTGTTGAATCATTGCTCGGCGAACAGGCTGGCGAACAAAGCGAACGGACTGCGCCGCGCGTTGTCCTTACCCGTCCGAAAATTAGGGAACACGGCGATTATGCGACCAATATCGCCATGCCGCTGGCCGGAAAACTGGCTATGAAACCGCGCGATGTGGCCACGCATCTGCTTGCGCAGGTGGTTTGGCCGTCGGCAGTCGAGCGTACTGAAATCGCCGGACCCGGTTTTATCAATATTCATCTGAAACAAGCCTCGGAAGCCTCGATTTTGGCACGCATTCTGGCCGAAGGTGCTCATTATGGCCGTGTTTCGACTGAAAATGGTGTTTCAGCCTGTGTCGAATTCGTTTCCGCCAATCCGACCGGGCCGATGCATGTCGGGCACGGACGCGGCGCGGTGGTCGGCGATGCGCTGGCCAGTGTGTTGGCGGCGCGCGGCGTGGCTGTGTTGCGCGAATATTATATCAACGATGCCGGGGTGCAGATCGGCAAGCTGGCCGATTCGATTTGGTTCCGCATTTGCGAATCGAGCATTGCCGGTTTTGACGGGACATTGCCGGACGATTGCTATCCCGGCGATTATATCGTCGA
>JAJRWP010000123.1 GCA_021545645.1 Zetaproteobacteria bacterium
GGTGAGCAGACTCATGCCCCAATGCAACATATGTACCAGTACAATCAAGCCGCACAGACCGTAAACAATGGGCGGAATACCTTGCAGCAAATGCAGCAGGCTGAGCAATAAACGCTGCCTTCGCGTATCGGCACACAGAGCATGAAACAGCGCCATACCCAAGGCCACCGGCGCGGCAAGCAGACACGCGCCGAACATCAACAGCAGCGAACCGGAAATTTGCGGCCACAGCGAACCGGAATCGCCGAAGGATACGGCGTTCACCGCGCCGACCAACATATCCCAGTGCAAAGCCGGAATACCTTTGAATAAAATATACAGCAGACAAGATGCAGGCAACAGCAAGGCGGGCAATGCCAGCACAAACGTGATGAATTTAGCGGTACGGTCAGACATGTTTTCTGTTCGCAAGCAGACTTATGCTTATCGTTGCCATCGCTAGCAGCAGACCGCAGGCCATCAAGGCCGAAAAATGCATGGAACCGAACGATGCTTCGCCGATTTCCCGCCCGATGCGTGCGGTCAGTGTTTGCGCCGGGACAAGCAGATTATAAAACGGCTGGGGAATGCGATCCATCGAGCCGACGACCAGCATCACCGCCATCGTTTCGCCCAAAGCACGGCCCAGCGCCAACAAAATACCCGAACGAATACCCGGCCATGCCTGCGGCAGCAGAATGCGCCACAATCGCGTATGCCAATCCATACCAAGATTCAGACCCGCCTCGCGCTGGCTAATCTGCACTTCGTGCAAAGCATCCTGCGCCATGACCATGATGGTCGGCAGAATCATCAGCGATAGCAGCAGTCCGGCGGCAAGCAGATTGTGTCCGGTTAATAGATTCAACGTCGATTGCAGAAACGGCAGCAACACCCACAAGCCGATCAAGCCGTAAACCACTGATGGAATCCCGGCCAGCAATTCCATGCCGGTGCGCAACAAACCGCGCCACGCGCCGGGCATCAATTCCGTACTCAACACGGCGGCAGCGATAGCGGACGGCACGGCGATAACAAGCGCAATCAGCGCCGCCCAGAAACTGCCGATAATGGCCGGAAGCATGCCGAACAGCCGTTCGTAGGGATACCATTCGCCGGAAAACAGCATGCCAACACCATACGCCCGCCAATACGGCCACGACTGAGCGAATAAAAAGCCCAACATCAGCAAAACCGCCAGCAGCGCGATAAGCACGGATGCACGCATCCAGAGGTTTAGCATGAAGAAGCATTTTTAGACACAGATGAACGCTGATGCACGCAGAAAAAGAAAAACAACCATCTATGTAAATCGGCGTTCATCTGCATCTTATTCACGGATGTTAACGTACAGGAAGATAACCGGACTGCTTGACGATTTTCTGTCCTGCCGGAGAAAGCAAAAAGGCTACAAAATCGCGCGCTTCGGAAGCGCCTTTTTTGGCCAGCATCACATGCAAGCTGCGGCTGATCGGATAACTGCCGTCGCGTACATGCTGAATATCGGGCAGCACCGCCGCATTTCCTTGGCCGACGGCAACACCGCGCACGGCATCGTTCAACCATGCATTGGACAGCATGCCAATGGCGCTATCACTGTGCGCGACCAGCGATTGTTCTTCGTTGTTGGAACCGGAAATCACCGCTGCACCGGGCGCACGCGCATGCGCATCGCCGAGTACGGCTTCGGCAAACACATGCCGCGTACCGCGACTGGCTTCCTTGTCGATAACGAAAATCTGCGCATCCGGGCCGCCCACTTCCCGCCAGTTTTTTATCTTGCCACGATAAATCGCAGCGATTTGTTGGAGCGATAATTGATGCACGCCGCCGACATATACGGCTTTGGACACCACCACCGCCACCGCATCCTTGGCAATGGTGAACACATCCACCTTGCCATTCAGTTTCGCCGCTTCCTGCGCATCAATCTCGCGCGAAGCCATGCCGATGTCTGCTGTGCCCTGAATCATCGAAGCAATACCGACACCGGAACCGCCGCCGGAAACGGTAATGTTCACATGCGGATGTTGTTGATGCCAGATATTGGCAGCGGTCGAAACGACGGGCAGTACGGTGGTCGAACCGGCGGCATGCAGGGTGATGCCGGCATGCGATAATGTTGGTGCAGCAAAAACGATGGCGGCGAAAAGCATCGCAACGGTTTTATGCATGGTATTGCTCCTGATCGGCAAGGTTGTATGCTTGATATGAAGGCATGTTCGCATGCGTGGTCGCATATGCACGGCGCTTCTTACAACAAGCGCACAAAAATCAATCAGCCCTGCTGCTCCCAAACAACACGCTGCTCCAGCGCCCGCGACAAGGTGAATTCATCAAGGTATTCCAATTCGCCACCTTCCGGAACGCCACGCGCAATACGCGAAATACGAATCTTTTCCGCCTGATAACGGCGGGCGATAAAATGCGCCGTGGCTTCACCGTCCACCGTCGCGCTGGTGGCAAGAATCAGCTCGCTAACACCATCGGCCAAACGCTGATCGAGTGCTTTGATGCGCAATTGATCCGGGCCAACACCATCCACCGGACTAAGACGGCCATGCAACACATGATAACGACCTGTAAAATGACCGCTGCGTTCCAACATCAACACATCCACCGGCTGCTCGACCACACAAATCGTTGCCGCGTTGCGCCGTGTATTATCGCAAATATTGCAATGCCCGTGCTCGGCGAAACAGCCGCAACGCTCGCAAAAGGACACTCCTTGATGCAGGCCGTTAATCGCTGCCGCCATATCGCGCACTTCTTTGGCCGGTTTGTGCAATAAGCTGAGACTCAAGCGCAAGGCTGTTTTCGGGCCGATGCCGGGCAATGAAGCCAGTGTTTCAACAGCCCGCGCCAACGGCGCAGGCATGCTGGGAAATGGCGTCACAGTGAAAATCCGGGCGGTAGCGGCAAGCCGCTCATCATGTCCTGCTGTTTTGCTTTACTCATTTCTTCCACCTGTTGCAGGGCGGCATTGGTCGCCGCCGCCATTAAATCTTCAATCAATTCTTTATCGTTTTCCTGCCATAGCGAGGGTTCGATTGTCACCCGGCGCACACTGCGATCACCGCTCATGGTCACCTGCACCATGCCGCCGCCAGCTTCGCCGGTGACTTCCACATTGGCCAATTCTTCCTGCATTTTTTGCATGTTTTCCTGCATTTTGCGGGCCTGCTGCATCATTTTTCCGATATTCATGGTCTTTCCTCCAAGGGTTTTTCACCGGCCTGATTGCCATTTCCGGCGCTTCCGGGCGCACGGACGTCTTCCAGTTTTGCATCAAAGGCATGCATCAATCCTTGTACATGTGGATCGTCGCGTGCCGATTGCTCCAATTTCTTTTGTTGTGCCTTCGCCTGCCGGTCGCGGCTTTCCGATAGCGATTCGCCCTGCTGCTCGGCTTTTGGCTCCCAATGCACCTCGCGCCCCAGCCATTCGGCAAATGCTAAGCGTTCGGCAGCAACAATCGCCCGCTGCTGATGGTTATCCAGCGCCAAGCGCACCTTTTTGCCGAAATCCAGACACAACACATGCTCCAACATCGCCGCCACGCCTGTACGCACCTCGCTGTAGGCGGCAACGGCCTCCTCCCAGCTATTGCATGCCGGTGTTGTTGCAAACGTATCCGGTGCATCCTGTCCGCTGCCGGATATGGGTAAAATATTTTCAGCGGCGGCAATGCTTGCAGGCTTTTCAGGGGCATTCTCGTTTGCAGGCGTTGCAGATGCCGGATTTGTGGTTTTTTGATCCAGCCAAGGGGCTGCGCTATCGGCGGCCTGCAGCGGCGCACTGTCCGGAGAGGCGGCGGCAACCGATGTTGTTTGCGGTGCTGCTGTTTGTGCTGTTTGTCCGCCAGCATCCGGACGAATAGACACCGGGGCAACGGCTTCGGGCATGCGCTGCGGCGGATTGATGCCGTTGAGTGCGCACAGGCGAATCAGCAACATATCCGCACCGCGCCGTTCATCGACCAGCAATAAATCGCGCAAACCCTGAATCAATACCTGATAACGCAAATCCAAGCCTTGCGCATCCCAGCAATCGGTGCGCGCTGACAACCATTGGCGACTGGCTTCGCCCGGTTCGTGTTCGAGCAGCGAGGCATCAATCATCAAACAGGCAAGATCGTGCCACAGTTCACTCATGTTCAGCAGCGTGGTGCGCGCTGCATGTCCGGCAGCACTGGCTGCGCGCAGCGCTTCAATGGCTGCTTTGCTATCGCCGCAAAACACTGCATCGGACAAGCGGTGAATAATTTCCGGACCGACCAAACCAAGGGCGTGCCGCACATGCTCGCTGCTCAGTGTATCGCCGCCGTAGGCCATCACCCGTTCCGTCAAACTCAGCGCATCGCGTACACTGCCATCGGCGGCACGGGCAATCGCATGCAGCGATTCGGATTCGTAGGCGACTTTTTCTTCGCTCAGTACATGCGCCAGATAACGGCTGATTTCATTACTGCCCAAACGTCGCAAATCAAATCGCTGACAGCGCGAACGAACGGTAATCGGCAGTTTTTCCGGCTCGGTGGTGGCCAGCAGGAAAAGCACACGTTCCGGCGGTTCTTCCAGTGTTTTCAGCAGCGCATTAAAAGCGCTTTTCGACAACATGTGCGCTTCGTCGATAATATAGACCTTGGATGGCAGGCTGGTCGGCGGATAGCGCACACCGTCGAGAATTTCACGAATATCA
>JAJRWP010000124.1 GCA_021545645.1 Zetaproteobacteria bacterium
ATTGACGACTTCGGGAGCCAGATAATGCGAAAATGCATCGTGGATAAACGCCCGTTGGCGGGTCTCAATAATATAACGCATCAAAATAACCGGCAGGGTGGCAATCAACACACCGAAAATAAAATACGTCACCTTCATCCATATCCCGTATTCGACAAACAACCATTCGGCAAGAAACACAATCAGTAACGGCACACCGATAATACTCAGACTCTGCATAATCGCCCCGCTGCGATATACCAGCACGCCGCAAAACAGACTGAAGAAGAAAACACCGAGAATCTCAATCGCCACCATCCAGTCGGGATGCCTGATTTCAATGCCGCCGAGGATATTGGCCATTGATGCGGCATGTGCTTCGGCTCCGGGGAATGTCGCATCGAACGGACTGGGGCGGAAGTCGTACACCCCCACCGCAGTCACCCCCATCAGCACGATGGTATTCTTAAATACCGATGCATCCACCTTGCCCTGCAACACATCCGCTGCCGACACATGACGAAAGGTTTTGCCCGGCCCGTAGTGGTTTAACAGCATCGCGCCTGTCGCATCGCACTCAATGCTTCGCCCGTTAAACACAATCTGCTCGACACCCGTATCGCCAATAGTGGCGGATAATTCCGGCCACCCCATCGCCACCCGCAAAAGCTGCAAATCAAGATTGGGGAAAACAGCATCGCCATATCTGGCCAGCAACGGCACGCGCCGGATCATGCCGTCCAAATCGGGGAAAAAGTTGAAAAATCCGGATGTGTCTACAGCCTGATCGAAGCGCAGTAGATTGCCTTCAATCCCCGCCATGAACGGAACCTCGTGAATTTCTTCCGATTTCATGCGGATTGTCATTGCTGATGCCTGCAAATGATTCATTTCCTGTTTGATCTGCTGCACAGCTTTTTCCGGAACAGCCTCTGCCAGCGGATAAAAAAAGTAACCGGTGACAATGCGATCTGCATAGCGGTGCAGCGTCTGGGCAAAACGGGCATCGACATCACCCACGGCGGCGTTCTTTTGCAGCCAAGTGGTCACGACTGGTAATGATTTATCGCTTTCGGCCAATAATCGTACCGATTCGCTGAGTGGATTGTTTTGCGCTTCGGAAAAAACAATATCGAAACCCAGTGCCGCAGCGCCGTATTCACCCAACACCCGCTCAATCAACAGACCGATTTTATCGCGCGACCAGGGCCAGCGACCGATTTTTGCAAGCGATGCATCGTCCACCGCCAGAACAACGATACGAGGATCCGCAGCTAGCGGGCCACGCGATAGAAAGCGCTGATCAAGGGTCTTGTATTCAATTTGCTCGAACATATCAGGCGGGTAAATGGTCACAGCAAAGGCACAGAAAGACATCAGCACAATCAGCGGATAGCCGAACCAGTGCTGTTTACTTTCAATAAATTTACCAATCGCCTTCAGCATCTACCCTCCCGAAAGACTGCATACTATACAGAAAACCCCCAGCAGGAGATTCGGAAAAGTCATCGCCCGACAGCATCACATCACCCTTATTGAAAAAAGCCCTTTGGCATAGGCTCTCTCAGCTTCGATACAACAACCCGCCAAACCTGAAAAACCAAGCTGCAGACGAACAAACTCCACACCCAAAACTGCCGACCCATTTGCTCTTCCTTTCCATGGGAACAATGCGCAGAACACACCGCTCCCAGCAAACGATAAAACAATATACCGAATGTGGATTTGCCCGTCAAAGCAAATTGGCTATACTGCCGACGCTTACCGGGTTATGTAGAAGAGGGGAACAACATGCGCCGTTCAATTATTTTTTGCTGTTTAACAGTGTTGCTGCTGGCTGTTTCCATGCCGGGTCAGGCACATGCCGATTTGATGCAAGATGCGGTAATGGATTATCAGTTTCAGGATTTCAAAGAAGCTGAAAAGAAATTCCGCAAAGTGCTTGCGCAACATCCCGATGATATTTCCGCACACTACTACATGGGTTTGGTGTTGCAGCAAAACGGCAAGCTGAAAGAAGCTATTGAGCATCTGGAACTGGTCAAATTTAAATCGAAAAACACGCCAGTTGATGGTATTGACGACGCCTTGGCATCTGCTTATATCGCTGCCGACATGCCGGAAAAAGCATTACCAATTTACAAAAAGAAATACGCTGCCGACAAAAAAGACGATGCCGTCGCCTTGACCTATGCCAAAGCCCTGCAATCTTCAGGCGATATTTCCGCCGCGCGTGTTATTTACCGGGCGCTTATTGAGAAAAACAGTCCGCAAAAGGATGCTGCCCGCTTCCAAATGGCGCAAAGCTTCGTCGCCAGCAAAGCCTATGCGACAGCAATGGATGAATTGAAAGAAATCGACGAAAAATCGCCGTATGGTCCGGCTGCCAAATCGTATATGGATGCGCTGGCTCCGGCAGTCAAACCAATCAGCCTTTATCTTTCATCGGAATGGTACTTCCACGACAATCCGGGCTCGGCAACGGCCAGCCGACTGGCAGCTGACGGCGGTGCGGCAATCGGCAGTCAGGGGCTAACTCAGATCGCTGCACTGAATACACGCGCCTTTGAATGGACGGAAAAGCTGAAAGCCAAAGTCGGCTACCTTTATTACGCCATGCTGCACCGTGCCAAGACCGCCAAAAGCAATGATTTTGTCGGCCATTTCATCAATCCGGAACTCACCTATCAGGCAACTAAAAGCATCAATATCGCACTCAAGGGCGACATCCAGTTCTTTTATTTTGCGCATCAGAAACTGAGCTTCAATAGCGGCGGCACACTGACCACAACATGGACAGACGATCGCGGCGACAATATTTCCCTGAATGGCAATTTCCTTGCCAAGAATTATACCGATCACTTCTTCTCCAGCGGCGTCACAACCTCGCTGGCCTATTTGGATGCAAGAAACGTCGGCGTCGGCATTGCCGGCACATTGGTCGGCCCGGATCAAAAAGGTTCGCTGAGCGTGGATTACAGCTTCAATATGGAGCGCCCCACCCATACCAACAACATCGCCGATGCCAATCTGGCCGCCAAATCAAGCGACAGTAAATTCAACGAACATTCAGTACGCATCGACGGCAGCATTCCTTTTCCCGGAAAATACTCCATGTTCAGTCTGCTCGGCAACTTCAGCTATTCCTACAAAGACTACCGCAACAAACAGGATGCAGGCGGCCTGCTCTACCCGGAAATCCCCGGCCAGTTTATCACTGCCGTATCATCGACTTACGGGGTGAAAATTGAGGTTAGCGACTTTGTTAAGATTCGCGGTCGCGGCATTAGCGCCAGCTTCGGCTACGAGCACAACAAAGCACACGCAACCGCCCCCTCGCTGAGCTACAAGAGCAACAAATATATGGGTTCGTTTTCAGGCGTTTTGTAAAACTTAGCAACACCAGCCTGTTCAGCGGACATGCATCTCGAAATTACCGATGTGCGCCAGCGAACGGTGGAAATGCGTCCAGTCCCACTGCCTGCCCGGGTCCCACTTCCGCCCCGGCGCAATATCGCTATGACCGACAATCCGTGATTTATTCATCGCTGGGAATCGCGCCATCAGCGCCCGGCACAAGCGCGCCGTTTCGCGGTACTGGGCATCGGTAAATGCGGTGTTTTCATCGCCAAGCATTTCAATGCCGACAGCATAATCGTTGCACCGCTCGATTCCCTGCCAACTTGATACACCGGCATGCCATGCACGCCTGTCCACCGGCACGAACTGGTGAATCGCCCCCTGCCGGTCAACAACAAAATGCGCGCTCACCCGCAAATCCGTCAAAGCCGCAAACGTCGGATGCGCACGCACATCCAAAACACCGCCAAACAGCGCCTCGACATGCTGCATGGAAAATTTTCCGGGCGGCAGGCTGATGGCATGCAAAACCAGCAAATTTACGGCAACACCCTGCGGGCGCGCATCCTGATGCGGGGAATCGACAAAGCGGGGAGAGGCTGAAAATTGCGTTGCGGATGCATTGAACATGCGCCATGCTGCGGCGAATCCGCCTGTTTTGGCAAGTGCGAAAGAACACCGTCTTATAACCAAAGTTATAGCCGCCTAAACCATCATTATATTGACATAATTTCAGATTCGTCCGATTCTGCCGATACAAGATAAGTCTGCTTGTATGCGGACGACACCGCAGCAGCAGATATTATCACACGGAGGCAAACATCGTGGCAAGCACGGAAAAACATGCAGCACAGGTTAAAAAAACCTCAAAAACAGGCAACGGCAAGCTAAAAACCGCCGGTAACGGAACCATGCTGGCACTGGAACCGCGTATTCTGCTTGATGCCGCGCTTGCCGATACTGCCGCCAAGGTTGCCGATGCCATTGTCCACCAAGCTGACCGCACAAGCCATGCCGAAGCCAAACCGGCAGGCAACGAAATATTGTTGGCGCTGGCCCCGATGGGCCGCGACCGGGTTGGTGGCGATCAGCCGCGCCGCGAAGTGATTTTCGTCGATGCAGGTGCGGAAAACATCAAAGAACTGCTCGGCAAAGCCACACCGGAACGGCAAGTCGTGGTACTCAATCCAAATCGCGACGGCGTGCAGCAAATCACCCGTGTACTCGGGCGCATGGGCAAAGTCGATGCCGTACATATTTTCTCGCATGGCGAAGGCGGAAAAATTCAACTCGGCAAGGGTGAATTGTCGCTGGATAACATCAGCAAATATCAAAAACAGCTCAAATCATGGGCATCGCACATGACCAACGCCGCCGATATTCTGATTTACGGCTGTAATGTTGCCGAAGGTGCGAAGGGCGCGGATTTTGTGCGGATTTTGGCTGAGCTTACACAGGCCGATGTTGCCGCCTCCACCGACCTGACCGGTGCAGCCGACCAAGGTGGCGATTGGGATTTGGAGAAAACCGTCGGCCATATCGAAACCGATTTGGCCCTCTCTGTGCATGGCCGCCAGCAATACGAAGACACACTGGCCTATGCCAACAAAGATTTAGCTTCCCGACTGTATTTCGACGGTACGCAAGCCAACAAGGTGGTCAGTGTTGCCGATACCGGCGGTGCTATTGCCTCTCCGACGAGCAGTTTCACCTACGAAGCATGGATTAAGCCGGATAGCGATGCGTTAAGCAACGCCACTCTAGCTACGATTATCACCCGCGAGAGTGCCTCCAGTCCTATTCCAGAAACCACCGGCGCACTGGCGCTGAGAAATGACGGCAAGATATGGTTATATACCCAAACGCAGACTGGTACCGGCACCTTCGCCTTTGTTTCCTCGACG
>JAJRWP010000125.1 GCA_021545645.1 Zetaproteobacteria bacterium
AAAATTTAATGGAATACCAAGACAGCATTTTGAACTATTCTTGAAAGAGTGCGAGTGGAGGTTTAATCTGGCTAATTCAAAAGAGCAACTGAAAGACCTGAAAATGTTGCTCAAAGAATTTTATTAGGTGTCAGCCCCTAAGAATAATACGACCGCGAATGAAACGAATGTTGAACAAACTCTGCGTATATTTCTCATTTGAGAACTCCAGATAGAGGGGTAATCCATTTATAGGCTTTTCCACGCTTTAAGTCGCTAATGCGTGGTTGTGAAATTCTCAACTCGTTCGCTGCTGGCAATCGGATCAGTTTTTTTTCAGCTAAGTCTGTTTCCACTTCAATCATTAGTTGAGAGTGCTGCTTCAGGCTAGCCGCTTCTTGCGAGTCAAAATCGAGATCTGCAAATACATTGCCGCATGATTTTACCGCTGCCATAGTTAACCTCCGAGTTCCTTTAATCATTGTCGGGCAACTTCCCGAAGGTGTGAAGCACATGAACGCACCCGCAACCATCATTGTATAAATACCGATACTTTAATAGTAACTTTGAAAAACTCTACCCTTGAATAACAACCGGCATACGCTGATTGCCATAAGCAGTGGTGAAATGCTCGAAATGGCCGGAAATTTTCGTATCGCAATCGGGGCAGTGACCGTCGTCGGTGAGGCGATAATCGAAGATATTATACCAGTCGCGGACAATTAAAGGGGTGGCACAGCCGGGGCAGGTGGTGGTTCCGCCTTCGGTATCGTGCACATTGCCAGTGTAAACATAGTGCAGGCCGGTTTTGAGGGCGATGTGTCTGGCGTGTTCCAGGATTGCCGGTGGGGTAGGTGGCGTATCGCGCATTTTCCAATCGGGGTGGAAAGCGGTGAAATGCAGTGGCACGTCCGTGCCTAGATGTCCGGCAATCCATTCACACATGGCATTTAGCTCCGTATCCGAATCGTTGTAGCCGGGAATAAGCAGGGTGGTAATTTCCGTCCACACATGCGTTTCCTTGACCAGATATTCCAGCGTTTCCAGCACCGGTTGCAGCTTCCCGACGCATAATTTGTGGTAAAATTGCTCGGAAAAGCCCTTTAAATCGACATTGACGGCATCCATGTGTGCAAAAAACTCACTGCGCGGCTTGGCATGGATATATCCGGCGGTCACAGCCACGGTTTTAATCCCGGCAGCGCGGCAGGCTTGGGCGGCATCGACAGCGTATTCGAGAAAAATCACCGGATCGTTGTAGGTGAAGGCGATGGATTTGCAGCCGTGGCGAAGGGCGGCGGCAGCCAGTTCGTCCGGTGCAGCCTGATCGCACAGGCGATCCCATTCTCGTGATTTGGAAATATCCCAATTCTGGCAAAATTTGCAGGAAAGATTGCAGCCCGCAGTGCCGAAAGAAAGCACGCTGGAGCCGGGATAGAAGTGATTGAGCGGTTTTTTCTCAATCGGATCAATGCAAAAGCCGGAAGAGCGCCCATAAGTGGTTAGCACCATTTGATTGCCCTCGCGTTTGCGCACAAAACACAGACCGCGCTGGCCATCGTGCAGCTTGCAATCGCGCGGACAGACATCGCATTGGATGCGCCCGTCGGCAAGTGCATGCCAGTAACGAGCCGGAAAATGTGCATCGGGCTTCATGTGGTTTCCTCCGACTTTTCGCTGAATGCTTCAACCGTGTAGCGCGATATTTCGATGTCTGGATGCCAGAAATCGGGTGATAGTCCGGCTTTTTGCTTCAAATGTGCGAGAAATTGAGTCGGTTGCGGTAATTGCTGCCAAACTTGCGGTAAAAAAGTACCGCGTTGATTGCCGTAGGACAGAATCAGTCCGTCGATATGCGGCCTAAGCAGGCAAAGCAGTTCGTTTTCATCGCTAAACGATATTTTTTCGGGCACTGAAAGCACAGAAACCTCAATATCAATGGCCGCAAACTCGTCGGCAGCAAGTGGCGCAAAACGCGGATCGTGAAAAGCGGCGGCAACCGCATTGGCGGCCACATCTTCGCCAAGTGGCCGGTGTGCGGCAAGGCTGCCGATACAACCGCGCAGCGCTCCGTTTTTATGCAGGGTGACAAAACTGGCGCGCGGCTCGTTTAGCCATGCAGTATCGGGCGGGGTGAATGCAGCAGCCATGCCCAAGCGCCCGGCAATAGCACTGCGCGCCAGTGTTAGCAGGACATTTCCCTTATCCATGTTCGCCGCCATGCAATGTCTTTTCATGGAAACAGAAAGCGCCGTAGCCGACGACGCGATGATGATCGCCTGCCATATCGCCGGAATTGCGTAAATTGAGCAGATACGGCTGCAAATGGCGTATTTTGGCGACGGCAAGCAGGCCGTTGACCGGTGTTGCGCCGCAGGCTTGCTGATGATTGATGGGCTGTTTTAGCGCCAATATGTGTTCGGTGGTTGCGGCATCGATGTCTTGCGCCTCGCTATAGGGGTGAAAATGCGACAGATCGGAGCTGATCAGGATCAAGGTTTCGTCGCCGCCCCAAAGAGCGTTGAGCACTTCGGCCACATCATCGCTTGCGGCATCGCCGACGGCCAGCGGAACAAGCGTAAAATCATTCAATACACGTTGCAGAAAGGGCAGTTGCACCTCCAGCGAATGTTCCTGCTGATGTGCGGCTGCGGATGTTACGACTTGCGGCAGGCATACAATCCTCTGCATGCTTGCCTTATCGAGCGGAATCATTCCCAGCGGCGTGGCAAAGGCATCGGCATCGGGCAGGGCCAGACCGCGCACCGGTACGCGATGCACCGGGCCGAGCAACACGACGCGGCGGATACGTTCAGCATTCAGGCGGTTATAAGCGATAGCGGCGGTAAGACCGGAATAGATATAACCGGCATGTGGCACAATCATTGCTTTTGGCGGCATTGACGGTTTTTTTGCATGAAAATTTGTATGGAGGCCAGCTGCGGCAAGCAACGCATCCACTTGCTGTTTCAGTTCATCGGCGGATGCGGGGTAGAAAAGCCCGGCGACGGCGGGCGGGCGTATGTTTTGCTGTGTATTTGTATGCATGCGCTGTGCTATTTCCACGTTATCGACCTCCATCGCATGAAAATCATAGCCTGCTATGACAATTATAGCCTGTTATGGCGATGAAAGGGCAATGCGATTGGTAATTAGTCGTTTTTTGTGCGCTTATCCGCTGAACCGTTCAAATGCCGTTTGACATGATAATGGCCGAAACGAAAATACGCTATCAGGCCGATGAGCCCGGCAACCGCCACGATAATCAACAGGCCGATAACCCCAAACCTCTCCATAATAGCCAATCCGGCAATGCCCAGCATATGTCCGATAGCGTAAATGATGAAAGCCCAAGTGATGCAATTGACGATTTGCAGCAGGAAAAAACGCCAGAATTCAATCGTCGAGCAGCCGAACATAATGGCGGCAACAAGGCGTGTGCCGTACAGATACTGAAAGATGAAAATGGACCAGTGGGCGTATTTATCGAGGATAGTATTGGCTTTGGGGTGATGGCGGGCGAGAAAGGGGACGGATTCGATGATTTGCAGGCCTTTCCAGCGGCCAAGTGCGAAAAATACCAAATGCCCGGCAAACGCGCCGCTGGCGGCGACAACGATGACCTTCCACGGTGTCATCAAATCGGCGGCAGCCAATGCAGCAGCAGCAATGAATACCGATTCGCCTTCGATGAAAGTCCAGATAAATACGGCCCAATAGCCGTAATTTTCAACAAATTGCTGCGCCCATTCCATGCCTCAGTACCGCCTTAACAATACACTATAAGA
>JAJRWP010000126.1 GCA_021545645.1 Zetaproteobacteria bacterium
GACAACACTTGCCGCAGCTTGCTATATGCGCGGTTTTAGGCTACTTGTAATGCATAAAGGAGTGTGATGCCAATGCAACGGGAAATCGTAGTGGTTTCAGGATGGCGCAGTCCGCTCGGCAAGGCGGGCGGTGCGCTGGCCGGCATGTCTGCCGTCGAGTTGGGGGTGGCGGTGCTGCGCGAGACGCTGGCGCGTTCGCCAATCGAAGCGGACGATGTGGATGCGGTGATTATCGGCAATGTGATTCAACCTGCGGAGGCGGCAAATATCGCGCGCGTGATTGCCTTGAATGCCGGTGTGCCGCGCCATGTTCCGGCACATACCGTGCATCGCAATTGTGCTTCCGGTATGCAGGCGATTACCGATGCGGCGGAAAAAATCCTCGCCGGGCGCGCCGATGTGGTACTGGCCGGTGGTGTGGAATCGATGACGCATGCGCCGCTGTTGTTTCATGATCGGGTTCGCGAAGCACTCGGCGAGCTGCAGAAGGCGCGCGATTTTCCGGCCAAAAGCAAAGCCTTGATCGATGTTGCCAAAGCGCCGTGGAAACCGCGTATCAGCCTGCTGGAAGGGCTGACCGATCCCACGGTTCATTTGAATATGGGGCAGACGGCGGAGAATCTGGCGCGTGAATTCGCGCTATCGCGCGAGGATCAGGATGGTTTTTCGCTGCAAAGCCATCAGCGCGCCGCCGCAGCTTGGGATGCCGGATGGTACGACGAAGAAGCCATTGCGCTTTTTCCGCCTCCGGCGTTTGCCGCAGTCAAGAATGACGAAGGCGTGCGCGCGCAACAGAGCATGCAGGCCTTGGCCAAATTAAAACCGGTGTTTGATCGGCCACTGGGCACGGTGACGGCGGGCAACAGTTCGCAAATCACCGACGGGGCGGCGGTTCTAGTTGTTACCCACCGCGAAAAAGCACAAGCCGAAGGTTGGCCGATTCTTGGTTTTCTACACGACTGGGCCTATGCCGGTTGCGATCCGGCGCGCATGGGTTTGGGGCCGGTGTTTTGTTCGCATAAATTGTTAAAAGCGCGTGGTTTAGCCATGCACGATATGCAGCGCGTGGAAATTAACGAGGCGTTTGCGGCGCAGACTCTGGCTTGTTTGAGCGCGATGGATTCGCAATCGTTTGCGCAAAAGCACCTTGGCGAGAGCAAAGCACTGGGTGCGCCGGATATGCAGCGGCTAAATGTGCACGGCGGGGCGATTGCCATGGGTCATCCGGTGGGCATGAGCGGTGCGCGTTTGATTCTGGCGCTGCTGCGTCAGCTTAAACACGAAACCGGCGGCGGTCTGGCGCTGGCCACGCTTTGTGTGGGTGGCGGACAGGGTGGTGCGACATTGATCGGGAGTGAAACGTGGAAACAATCAAGTTAAAGCGTAAAAAAGCAGTGGCGCGGCTTTGTTTTGCGCGCCGTGATCGGCCTGTCAATGTGCTCGATGTGCGTTGCATGGTCGAATTGGAGGCGGCGCTTGATGATTTGGAACGCAAACCGCCCGGACTGCTGATTATCGAAAGCAGTATCGACGGTTGTTTTATCGCCGGGGCCGATGTCGATGAGATTGCTGCGGTCAGCGATAGCGAATCGGCGATTCGCTTGGCCGAACGCGGCCAATCGCTGATGCGGCGCATTGAAGACCTGCCCTGCCCTTCGGTGGTGGTGGTTGCCGGCGCGTGCATGGGCGGCGGTTTGGAATTGGCGCTGGCTTGCGATTATCTGATTGCCGTGCGCCATGCGAAAACAAAATTGGCACTGCCGGAAATCAAAATCGGCATTCATCCGGGGTTCGGCGGTTGTGTGCGTCTGCCGCGCAAAATCGGTTGGTTGGCTGCCGTCGATATGATTCTCACCGGGCGCAGCATCGATGCGAAAAAGGCCGGGCGTTTCGGCTTGGCGGATATGGTTTGTCATGGCGAGCAGGTTGAAGATGCGATTCATCATCTGGCTGCGCGCGGCAAACGGGAATATGGCGGCATCAAACCGTGGTGGATGCGTTTGTGGCCAGTGCGGGCGCTGTTTTTCCGGCAGGTGGAAAAGCGGGCGTTGGCACGTTTTTCGCATCTTGATATTAACGAAGCCTATCCGGCTATTCCGGCGGCGATTGGCGTGTTGCGCGAGATTGCCGGGCTGCCCGAAGGGCAGGCTTATGCGCTGGAGGCCGCTTCGTTGGGAAGTTTGGCGACGACACCGACTTGCGCCAATCTGATTCGTGTTTTTCATCTTGGTCAGGGGTTGCAAAAACAGGATGCGGCGAAAAAAGGCCGTCAACGCGCCGCTGAAATTCAACAAACGGCGGTATTCGGTGCCGGGGTGATGGGTGCGGGCATAGCTTGGGTGGCGGCGCGTTCGGCGGCGGTCGATTTGCACGATATTAACGAGCAGGCGATTTCGCGCGGCCTGAAATCCATTGCCCGTTTGGCAGCGCGCGATGCCGCACGCATGGCGCGTATTCGCCCGGCCATGCAAAAAAGCGGTTTAAAGCATGCCGAGGTGGTGATTGAAGCGGTGCTTGAGGATATGCAGGTTAAAAACACCCTGTGGGCGGAGGTGGCTGGGCAAACCGGGCGCAATACGCTGCTGCTGACCAACACATCGGCGCTTTCGGTCAGCGATATGCAAAAATCGGTGACATATCCGGGGCGTATGGCGGGCATGCATTTCTTCAATCCGGCCCCGAAAATGCCACTGGTGGAAATCATCGCCGGTAAAAAAACGACGCAAAAAACCCTGCAAACGGTGACTGCTTTGGCGACGCGCTGGGGCAAATATCCGGTGATTGTTGCCGATAAACCCGGATTTCTCGTCAATCGTTGTCTGATGCCGTTCATGGCGGCGGCTTTTTCACTGCTGGTTCCGCAAGGCAAGGCTGCCGGACAGACGCCGGAGCATGTCGATGGTGCGCTGAAACATTTCGGCATGCCGATGGGCGCATTTGAATTGGCGGATCGGGTTGGTTTGGATATTTGCCATCATGTCGGCATGCATTTATCGGCGGAACTCGGTTCGCATCAGGCGCTGCCCGATTGGTTTAATAAAATGGTCGAGGGCGGCTTGCTCGGCGAGAAATCGGGGCGCGGTTTCTACCTGTGGAAGAAGGGTAAAAAAGGCGAATTGAATACGGCATTATCGCGTTACATTACATCGGCGGCGATGCGTGAAAATACCCGTGAAAAAGAAAGCGATGCTGTGCTGGCCGATGTGCCTGTGCCGATGAGCAGTGCCGATATTGTCGATGCCTGTTTGTTGCCGATGCTGATTGAAGCACTGGCTTGTCTGCAAGAAAAGGTGGTGATGGATGCCGCACAACTGGATGCGGCGATGATTTTCGGCATCGGGTTTCCGCCGTTTCGTGGCGGTCTGCTGCATTATTATGCCGGACGGGGTGTTGATGAGGTGCAGCAACGCATCACAAAATTCAATCTCAACATGCCGGAAAACCTCGCCGTGTTGCAGGACTTGGACACATGACAAATTATTTCCCGAAAGAAGAGTGTTTTGGGCGTCAGCGCGCCATGCGCAGCGATTGTCTGTCCGATTTGCTGTTCGATTCGCCGCCGGAATGGGCTGAAAAAGCGATGCTTGCTAGCCGTGGCGAAGATGGTGTTTGGACTTGGCTGACGCGCGCCGAAGTGCAAACGCGTGTGCGCCGGGTTGCCCGTTGGCTTTCCTCGCTGGGCATTCGGCACGGCGACAGGGTGGGTCTGCTGGGGCATAACAGTATCGAGTGGTGTATTGCTGATTTTGCCATTTTGCATATCGGTGCGGTGACCGTACCGGCGTATTTCACCGATCCGCCGCAAGCGGTGCGTTTTGTGTTTGATGATGCGGATTGCAAGCTGGTGTTGGTCGAGCCGGGCGAGCAGCAGGACAAGCTTGCTGGTCTGAAAACCCCGATGTTTCCGTTGCGCGGCGACAAGGGCATTCATCTGGCCGGGGTATGCGAGGATGCGCGGCTTGATTGCCAAACAACGGATGCCGAAACGGATGCTTCTTCAGTGAATCGGGACGATTTGGCCACCCTGATTTACACC
>JAJRWP010000127.1 GCA_021545645.1 Zetaproteobacteria bacterium
ATAAAACACCCCGCCTAAAGTCGAGGGCATAGCATTGATTTCGCCTTCGCGCAGCTGTTTGGATCAAAAATCTACAGCCTTGAATGATATACGCAGCAATGCCTTCAAGCCTTCGGCGACAACATCCCCGACGGATCAAGCAGGCGCTTCAACTCATCTTCCGGCAGCAAATTCTCTTCCAAGCAGACCTGCCGCACTGTTTTCCCTGCTTGCACAGCCCGCTTGACAATCGCCGCCGCCTTTTCATAACCGATTTTCGGCACCAGCGAGGTCACCATGCTCATGCTCCATTCAATCTGCTCTGCACATTTTTCCTCGTTGGCAACCAGTCCGGCGATGCATTTATCGGCAAATAAATGCGATGCATTGGCAAGCAAACGCTCCGATTCGAGTAAATTATGTGCCATTACCGGCAACATCACATTCAAATCAAGCAATCCCGATGCGCCGCCGAAAGCAATCGTCGCATCGTTGCCAATCACCTGCGCGCAAACCTGTGCCAGTGATTCGGCCATCACCGGATTTACTTTGCCGGGCATAATCGAAGAACCGGGTTGCACCGCAGGCACACTAATTTCGCCAAGACCGCAACGCGGACCCATATTCAGCAAACGCACATCGTTGGCGATTTTGAGCAGCGATACGGCCACCGTTTTTAGCGCCCCGGAAAGCTCGACTGCCGCATCCTGCGCCGCCTGTGCCTCGAAATGATTGGCTGTTTCGGAAAATTCGATGCCGTAAACTGCCGACAACTCCGCCGCCAAACGCGCGCCGAATTCAGCATGCGTATTCAAACCGGTTCCGACCGCCGTACCACCCTGCGCCAATTCGCTGAGGCGCGGCAACACCGCCTGCAAACGTGCGATACCAAGCTCCACCTGCCGCGCCCATCCGGAAATTTCCTGACCCAAGGTAATCGGCGTCGCATCCATCAAATGCGTGCGCCCGATTTTCACGACATCCGCCGTCACCGCCACTTTGCCAACAAGAACAGCATGCAAATGCGCTAACGCCGGAATCAATGCATGTACCAATTGATCGGCGGCGGCAACATGCATCGCCGTCGGAATCACATCGTTCGACGATTGCCCCATATTCACATGATCATTCGGATGCACGGCAATAGAGGCATTCATCTGCAAACAACGATGCGCAATCACCTCGTTGGCATTCATATTCGTACTTGTGCCGGAACCGGTCTGGAAAATATCCAGCAGCATATGCGCATCCCAATCGGCAGCCGCCAACTCACCCGCCGCCAACAAAATCAACCCGGCGCGTTCTGCATCAAGCAGGCCCAAATCACGGTTCACCTTGGCCGCCGCGCACTTGATATGGCCCAGCGCCTTAATGAACTCACGCGGAAAACGCAGCCCGGAAACAGGGAAATTTTCGACGGCCCGCGCCGTAGATGCACCATACATCGCTGCCGCCGGAACCTGCATTTCCCCCATCGAATCGTGCTCGCTACGCATGCCCGCAGCGGTGTTTTTCTCCTTATCCGTCATGTTTCCTCCCGCTCAACACATAAAATAGTCACATCATCGTCACGGCTGTCGCCACCGAATTCTTCAAGCTGCGCCAACAACTGTTGCGGCAGATCCGCCAACGCTACTGTTCGCGCATCACGCAACCACGCCAGCAAGCGTGCCTCGCCAAACATTTCACCGCCATCGCTATCCTGCGCCTCTGTTACCCCATCGGTATAGACAAACAAACGGTCGCCCGCCGCCACGTCGATACGCTGTACGGTAAATGGCATATCCGCCAAAACACCGAGCGGCGGCGTGTTGGCCTGCAAGCGTTCAATGCCTTGCGCGGTTTGCAACAACGGCGGCACATGACCGGCGTTAAGCCACAGCATGGAATGGCTTTCCGGCTGCAATTTGGCCATAAACAAGGTCACAAAACGCCCTTGTGTTAACGTCTGGCATAACGACTGGTTGATATGGGCAATCGCTTCATCGAAAGGTACATCCTGCGCCGCCAAAACATGCAGCATCGCGTGCAAATTGGCCACCGTCAGTGCCGCCGGATAACCCTTACCGGCCACATCGGCGACCACCAACCAATATCGTCCGTCATGCAGACGAATCACATCGTAATAATCGCCACCGACCGCTTGGCAGGATTGCTCTAGGGCCGCAAACGCATAATTGGCCACACCGCACGGCATTTCCGGCAATAAGCCCTGCTGGATTTCAGCAGCCATGGCAAGCGAACCTTTCAATTCCTCGCGTTCCTGCAAACCGCTCAACGCCATGTTTAAACCACGCGCCAGACTCCCCAAATCATCATCCGTTAATACCGCGATCCGGCCATCGAAACGCGCTTGACGAAGATGCTCCAAACCTTTGGATAATTCGCCGGTCACCATCTTCAGCGAACGGGTAATCAGCCACACCAAGCAGATGCTGGCCAGTAATCCGGCAACAAATAGCAGCAAGCCCTGCCCGGCGATAAAGTGCTGCGCCTGCGGCGTGGTTTCCATCGATGCAAAATAGGCAAACAATGCCAGAAAACTGGTCGGAATCAGTCCGGTAATGGTGAATAGAAGCCATGGTCGCGTGGTCGAACCGATGAAGCGATGCAGCGGATTCCACAGTCTAATCTGCTCAATTTCGGCCTGAATCGGATGTTCCATACGTTGCTGAATAACATGATGCAGGGTAATGGCGACACCAAGCGCAGGGACCAACAAAAGCGCACAAAAACTGATGCTAATCAACAGTGCCACCAACATCAGGCCGGTCAATTCGTTGCCCGCAGCAGAAACGCTGATCAGCACCAATACCAGCAAATAAACACCATACGCCATACCGCTGACTGTAAATGCCTTAAGCGCCCGCTGCGGCAATTGCGCCATAGCCAAATCAATGCCGTTTGCCAGTTTCCCCCTGCCGCTAAGCGGTCGGTACGTCCACAAACCCGCTGCCCCGAAACATAGCAAAAAGACCAACATATCGACATCGGAAATCCAATAGGGGAGACCGAGGAAAGCGCTGTTGCCGTTGAGCAGCATCACCCCCTGCACCACGGTAAAAAACACCGGCAGCGGCCAAAGCCCGATCAAATAACGGGCCAAAGGACGAATACGCGAAGATGGTAGAATAACGGACATCGAAACAAACCTACCGACTAAGGCAGGCAACGACAATTACCTGTCTGTACATACGGTGATTGCTGTATGAAAAACAAAACCTCGCCCTCGGGGCATCTGGAGCCTTGCAATCCGCGCAAGGCACGCGTGGAATAGCGACATGGACACCACGACAAATGAAATCAGTTGCAACCTGAACAGCGCCTGCGATTGTGTGCATGTTCTGTCGTCGATGGTGCAAGTGATGGCGCAGCGAGCGGGTGTATCCGACAAGCAAACCAATCGCATGGTATTGGCTGTTGACGAGCTTTTCGCCAATATCGCACAACACGGCTATCATGGCCGCGAAGGTAAAGTGGATAT
>JAJRWP010000128.1 GCA_021545645.1 Zetaproteobacteria bacterium
CCGCACCCGCAGGACCGGTTAAGCCGATGGGGCCTATCGGACCCGGTGGTCCTGCCGGACCGGGAGCACCATCATTACCGGCAACGCCCTGAGGGCCCGGAGGACCGGCGGGACCAGTTAAACCAATCGGGCCCTGCGGACCGGGAGCACCGTCGTTACCGGCAACACCCTGCGGTCCCGGAGGACCCGAAGGACCAGGCAAACCAATCGGACCCGGTGGTCCTGCTGGACCGGGAGCGCCGTCATTACCGGCAACGCCCTGAGGGCCTGTCAAACCAATAGGACCCTGCGGTCCGGGCAGACCATCAGCTCCCGGAGGGCCAACCGGACCGGGAGCGCCGTCGTTACCGGCAATACCCTGCGGACCCGGAGGTCCAGTCAAGCCAATAGGGCCTTGCGGACCCGTTAAACCGACAGGTCCCGGAGGGCCTGCAATAAGCGTTTGCTCGTCTTCATGGTGTTTATCCTTGTCTGCATAAGCTGGCTGTATCACCAATGCCATTGAGGCTGGCAAGACAATGCCCAGCATCCAGAATAGCTTGTGTCGGCCCATATTACCCTCCCTGATAATCAGATTTGATTGATAAGTATCGGCATGCGGGGTCAAAAAAAACAATGGGGAAACTTCCCGTATCGATGCGGGAAATATTCCCGATAAACCAATAGCCCTGAAAAATCGGATAGCACACGCCGTATTTGAAAAACATGCTATAATAGCGATGTGTTGCTGGAGGAGGCTCGACTATGCGTCTTCTATTGGTTGGCGATGATATTCTGTGGAGAAAGGGCCTGATTCACTTGCTCGGTGGCAACAGCCTTCCCACATTTTATGAATGCGCATCGCGAACAAACTGCCTCAGCACTTTTTCTCGCGAAAAACCGGATATTGTTCTCATCCGTTGCGCGTCGGATTGTATGTGTTGTATGGAAGTGGCCGAACACCTTCTGAGAAAATATCACGACGCGCGGATTCTGATTGTTGCTGAAGCAATCGATATTGTAATGGCGGAAAAACTGTTAAGCATGGGGATATTAGGCATCGTCAACCGGGTCAAAAGCCGCAAACAGCTTGCAGCCGCCATCCGCAAAGTAAGCAAAGGCATCAGCTTCATCAACGATGAACTCGCCATTCAGCTAACCCATGCCGGGCGCAAACGGGATGCTTCGCCGTTTGCAGGCTTGTCCCTTCGTGAATACGAGGTATTCACGCTGATTATCGCCGGAAAACACATACAGGATATTTCAAAAGCACTCAGTATCAGCGGCAAAACAGTATCCAACCACCTCTCGAACATACGCAACAAATTGAATGTTGCAACCAATGTCGGTCTGCTCAAACTGGCAATACACCACGGCATATCGGCACCATAAAAAAAGGCCCCGCAGAGCGGAGCCTTTTGATTTGGGGCAGACGATTTATTTATCGTCGGCCTT
Source organism: Zetaproteobacteria bacterium (assembly GCA_021545645.1). Lineage (GTDB taxonomy): Bacteria > Pseudomonadota > Zetaproteobacteria > Mariprofundales > Mariprofundaceae > UBA1543. The sequence continues at coordinate 1,435 of JAJRWP010000128.1, forward strand.
GGTTTCTTCTGCTGTATCGGTGGCTTTTACGGCCTCCGGCGCAGCTTCGGCTTCAACAGCCTCGTCGACAGCAGCTTTTTCTTCAGCCTTGGCAGCTTTGGCTTCGGCAGCAGGCTTCGCAGCCTTGACTGGCTTGACTTCAAAACCGGACTCAACCAACTCAATCAGTGCCATCGGCGCGGCATCGCCGACGCGGAAACCGGTCTTGATGATGCGCGTGTAACCGCCGGGGCGGTCGCTATAGGCAGCGGCAACGTCGTTGAAGAGACGATCAACAACAGGACGATGCCGCAACTTGGCCAGAGCCTGACGGCGCGAATGCAAATCGCCTGCCTTACCCAAGGTGATGAGTTTTTCGATATACGGACGCACCGCACGGGCCTTGGCCTGTGTGGTTTCAATACGTCCGTGAGTAATCAAGGCCGTTGCCAGATTGGCCAGCAATGCGCGACGATGACCTGTCGGCAGACCCAAAGAACCGTGATGTTTGCGATGGCGCATAATAATCCCCGCTTATTCTGTAATGACCGGCAGATCTTGCGGCGGCCAGTTTTCTACTGCCATGCCCAGATCAAGACCCATCTTGTCGAGCACTTCACGAATCTCAGTCAGCGATTTGCGACCGAAATTCGGTGTGCGCAACATTTCCTGCTCGCTGCGCATAACCAGATCGCCGACATAGAAGATATTGTCGCTTTTCAGGCAATTCATCGAACGCACCGACAAGTCGAGGTGATCGATTGGCTGGCGCAACAATTCTTCAAGATTAACGGCATTATCGACTTCGACTTCTTCGCATTCGATGTCGTCGAAATTAACAAACACGGTCAACTGATCGCGAATCATCGCCGCAGCTTCGTGAATGGCTTCCTCGGGCGACAATGCACCGTTGGTTTCCACTTCCATAATCAGTTTGTCGTAATTGGTGTCTTGTACAACACGCGCATTCTCGACACGCGTTGCCACCCGACGAACCGGCGAGAAGGATGCATCGACCAGCAATGTGCCTGCGGGCCGTTCATCGGCTTCACGATTCTGGGCCGGATCGTAACCACGCCCTGATTCGACGGTGATTTCCATATGCAGCTCGCCATCTTCATTCAGATGCGCCAGTACCAAATCGCCATTCAGCACATGGATAGAACCGGAGCCTTTCAAATGCTTGGCCAACACCTTGCCTGCACCCTTGCTATCAATGCTCAACACATGCCGTTCGCCGTCGTCGGATTTCAAATCCAACGCTTTCAGCGACAGAATGATGTCCATAACATCTTCGCGCACACCCTTGATGGTATCGAATTCGTGGCTTACACCATCAATGCGCACCATGGTCACCGCAGCGCCTGGCAGCGAAGACAACAGCATGCGGCGCAGGCTGTTGCCAAATGTCGTGCCGAAGCCCCGTTCCAGTGGCTCGAAGGTAATCTTCGCAGCACGTCCGGGAACAGATTCCTCGATGCTAACCTTGCGCGGTTTAATCAACTTCATAGTGTCCCCTGTATCAATTACTTGGAGTAAAGTTCAACGATAAGCTGTTCGCGAACACCCGGATCAAGCTGGTCGCGGGCCGGTAATTCACGGAAACAACCCTGCTTGCTCTGCAGATCGACATCCAGCCATTCGGCAATACCCTTCTGACCGGCAGCCTCGGCAGCCGCAACAACACGCAGGTGCTCGCCGGCACCCTTGCTCAAGGCAATGCGCGCACCGACAGGAACGCGGGCCGACGGAATATTCACTACCTGACCATCCACGGTAATGTGCTTGTGGCGTACAATCTGACGTGCCTCTGTACGCGACGAGGCCAAGCCCATGCGGAATACCACATTATCCAGACGGGATTCCAGCAGTTGCAACAGATTCAGACCTGTCACACCCTGC
>JAJRWP010000129.1 GCA_021545645.1 Zetaproteobacteria bacterium
AAATCAATCAAGATGCGTCAGGGTTCTGTCGCCCGCTATCATGCTGTGCAATGGCAGGGAAGTTTGTATCGGCGCATTGATACCAACTGCGACGGTATTCCTGATTACCAGTAGCAGCAGAGAATCATTATACGGCAATGGCCGGCGACTGTTTCATGGTCGTCGGCCACTTTTTTGTCTTGTTATCGCCGGATTCATCGTTATACTTCGCGCCGCTTTGGGTGCTTTCGCGTCGGTTGTTGAATAAACCGGCAAGAAAGTGAAACGGGAAGTCCGGTGCGGTGTTCGTTTTGATGTTAATCAAAACAAAACCAATTCCGGCGCAGCCCCCGCTACTGTAGGCCTGACGAATCTGTTTTACCGCCACTGTCCGCAAGGATGGGAAGGCTTGAACAGAGGAGAACGACGGCAAGCCAGGAGACCGGCCCGAAGCACAAGCGGATAGTGCTTCGGGGTGAAGTGCGGCCGGTACGGGCTGCCTGAGGCATTGCGCATAGACACCCTTCCGATCACACAAACTCCCGATACACACCGCCATACTTAAAAATAGACGCACGGCGGGTGCGAAGGAGAAAAAATTGCAATTCAAATATAAACATATCGTACGGGCGATGGCCTGTATCAGTATTATTCTATCGCCATCACTGGCCAGTGCTGGCGATGTCGGAACCATTACCGTGACGGCGGAGCGACAGTCTTCGTCAGTGCGCGAATCGGCACGTCCGGTAACGGTTATTGATCGTCAGAGCATTGAAAAAAGTCATGCCAGCAATGTGGTGGATTTACTGCGTGGCAGGGCCAATATCGTTGTCCGAGACACTTCCGGCATCGGAGCCAAATCACAAGTGGACTTGGGCGGTTTCGGCGAAACAGCCGCCGCCAATAGTGTTGTGCTGATCGACGGGCGACCGGTAAATAGCAGTGATCTTTCCGGTGTTGACTGGACGCAAATTCCGGTGGATAGCATTGAGCGCATCGAAATTATTCACGGCGGCGGTTCGGTACTCTACGGCGCAGGTGCTGTGGGTGGTGTGATTAATTTGATTACACGCGTGCCGGAATCCGGTGGCGTGGTTTCGGCATCCGCCGGTTCTTTCGGCAGCTATCAGGGTGGTGTGCGAATCGGTTCGGATGCCGGACGCGTACGCAGCGAAGTGCGCGTTTCAGGTAAACGTAGCGACGGTTACCGCGACAACGGATTTGTGGATTTTGCCGATGCCGGTGGGCGTGCCGAAGTGGATGTGTCTGATCGTGTGCAGTTGTATGTTCGCGGCAATCATCATCGCGACCGTATCGGTCAACCCGGCAGTCTTACGGCAGCTCAGATTGCTGCCAATCGCCAGCAGACGACAACGCCGAACGATGTTTCCAAGACACTGGACAGCTATATCGAAGGCGGGGCGCTGGTCGGCTTGTTTGAAGGCGTGGAGCTGGATTTGCCTGCGACATTCCGCCGCCGCGAAAGCGATGCGCTATTTTCCGGATTTCGTGTGCAATCGACGTTGCGAACCATGAATTTGCGTCCGCGTCTGAGCCTATCTTATGCCTCGGCATTCAATATGCGGGCGATTCTGGGGGCGGATATTGAGCGCGGTAAAGGCACATTATCTTCTTTCAACTACAAGCGCACACACAATGGTTATTATGGTCATGTATCGGTTTCTGCCGATGATAAGCTTTGGGTGTTGAGTGGCGGGGCGCGCAGTGAACGGTTGGATGATCGTTTTGTCAGCGGCACGACGTTCAGCAATCTTGCTCAAAATAAAACGACTTGGGAATTCGGCGGCGTACTGAATATTTCGCCGCTGCTGGGCTTGCATGTTTCGGCAGCATCTTCAGTCCGTTTTCCATTGCTCGACGAGCGTTTCAACTTCACCAGCAAGACGATTGTGACAACACTGTTGCCGCAAACCGGTAAGCACTACGGTATTTCCACCCATTCGCAGTGGCATGATGTGTCGCTTGATTTGTCGTTTAACCGTGCCGACTTGAGCAAGGAGATATTCTTCAATCCGACAAGCTTTAGCAATGCAAACTATGCCAATAAAACACGTCACGATGTGTGGATGATACAGAGCGAATGGAAGGCGGCGGACTGGGCGAATCTGCGCGCCAGCTACACCTATGCCAGAGCGAGTTTCCGTGGCGGCACATTTGACGGCAAGACGATTCCGGCAGTGCCCAAACAGCGTTTCGGCATGGCTGTCGATTCCGAGTGGGGGCATGGCTTCGGCACAACGCTGGATTTATCGTATGTCGGCAATTCCTTTTTGATCAGCGATCAGGGCAATACGGCCACGCGTTTGCCTGCCTATCTGGTCGCCAACCTCGTTGCCCGCTATCGTTGGCATCAGATGGATACTTTTTTACGCATTGATAATCTAAGCAATCGGAAATACAGCCGTTACGGCGTGCATTCGGCCTTTTCCGGCGACAAAACCTATCCTGCACCGACGGTATCGGCCTTTGCGGGCATCAATTATCGATTCTAACCATCATGCCATGTGGCCATGGGTGGTTGCCAGTGCAGCCGCCCATGGCGCATTGCTTGCAAGCGTGATTTACATCTATTCGGATGCAGGGTCGATGGTCATGGATCCGGTTTCCGGGGTGGATGTGCTGTTGATCAGCGCCGCAACCAAGCAAAAAACAGAAACAAACCCTTCTATTCCAAAAGCTGTTACAAAAACCGCTACACACGCCAAGTCTCATGTTGTTGCCAAGCATGCAGCGCGCGCATCCGCGCATCCGGTCAAGCAGTCGCCTGCACCAGCAAGCCGCGTCGTTGCAGCCAAACCCGTGCATTCAAGTGTGCTGCAGAAAGAAACGGCGGCGTTTGTGCAACATGTTGGCAAAACCCTGCCTGAAAAAGAAATATTACAGGATGACGGACAATCCCAGCGTGAAATGGCCGTCCTTTCTTCTGCTGCCCAGCAGCGACATGCCGATCTTGCCCATTCTGAAGGGCAAACGGAACGCAACAAGGTGACTGTGCGTAAGCGTTTGGAACAATATAAATATTACCCGACAAGCGCCCGGCGGCGCGGTATCGAAGGGGCTGTGGATGTGAGTTTCCGGCTCAATGCCGATGGTCGCGCCGAGCAGGTGCAACTGGTATCGGGTTCCGGTTACAGCATTCTTGATGATGCAGCGTTGCGCACGGTGCGCCGGGCCGAACCGTTTCCCGTGCATAACGGTTTTTATCGCTTTCGTCTGTTGTTCACGCGTTCATGAGATGGCTGACGGGTGTGCTGCTGCTGTTGCTGGCGACACCGGCGATAGCTGGCGAGCGCATTCTCGCCTTAACCCCGGCAGCCTGTGAAATGATGTATGCAATCGGTGCTGGCGATGAACTTGTCGGCGCTGGTGAATATTGCGATTTTCCGGCGGCAGCCAAGGCATTGCCGAGGGTGGCCAATTATCGCCAGTTGTATGTCGAGGCGGCGCTACGCCGAAAACCGACGCTGGTGATTGCCTTATCCGCCGATTTGCCGGGTCTGGATGTATTAAAATCTTCCGGGGTGCGTGTTTTTACTACCAATCCGCTCAGTGTTGCCGATGTGATGAGCGATATGTTGCGTTTGGGCGAGCTTAGCGGCCATCGGCGGCAGGCTGAAATCACGGTGGCGGCAATGCGCCAGCGTTTGCAGGCCTTGCGAAAAGATACGCTTGAGAAAAAACTGCGCGTGTTCTACGAAATTTGGCATGAACCATTGATTGCTGCGGGCGGCGGCAGCCTGATTAACAGTGTTTTGAATGATTTAGGTTTGCAGAATGTGTTTGCGGATATTCCGCTGGAAGGGCCGAAGGTCAGCGTCGAGGCGGTGCTGCTTGCCAAGCCGGACATCATCATGTTTATCGACGATGCGCATGTGCAGGCGCGCAAGCGTTTCTGGCGTGGGTGGTTTGCCAAGCAAGCAAAGAAAACTGGCGGAAAAGCGATTTGTTTTGTGGTGAGCAATGCCGATTTATTGCATCGTCCGGGGCCGCGATTGGTGCTGGGTATGGAAGAATTGCAGGCTGCATTGAGGAAAAAAGCCTGTGAGTGAACGTAATTTACCTGCTCGCTTTGGCGGCTTGCTGCTGATTCTTGCTATTTCCGTGTTATTTTCGTTGGCTGCGGGGGAGCGTTGGCTCAACCCTTTTTCCGCCGTTGATGTGATGGATCAGACCATCCTCTGGGAATTGCGCTGGCCGCGTTTACTCACTGCATTCACCGTCGGCGGTCTTTTGGCGCTGGCCGGGGCATGGTTTCAGGTCATGCTCGGCAACGCCTTGGCCGAGCCTTATGTGCTTGGCGTAGCCGGAAGTGCTGCGGTGGGCGCGGTGGTGATGTTGGCGGTGTTTCCGGAATCAAATCTCGGCATGTCGTTCGGCGCATTTACCGGCGCGGCAGTCGGGATTGGCGTGGTGATGTTTTTTGCCCGCTTAGGGCCGGGGAGACTGTTGCTTGCCGGGGTGGTTCTGGCGGCATTCTGGTCGGCGGTGATTGCCTTGATGTTGGCGCTTTTGCCGCAGGGCAAGCTGGGTTTGGCGCTGGGTTGGATGTTGGGCGATTTATCGTCGTCGGTGGTTCCCGTTTCCTTGTTGCTTTTGTTGTGGGCGTTGGCGTTGGCTTGCGGCATGTTGCTGTCCCGTTCGCTGGACCGTTTGCTGTTGGGCGAAGCGCATGCGGCAGCACTTGGCGTGGATATTGCCCGTCTGCGCTGGATGCTGTTGTTTGCCGCTTCTTCGGCGACGGCAGTAGCAGTGACGGCGGCGGGGACGATTGGTTTTATCGGTTTGGTGATTCCGCATGCCATGCGCCTTGTTTTCGGCAGCCTGCACCGCTTTATGCTGCCGGCCAGCGCTATTGGTGGCGGTGTGTTGCTGATGTTGGCCGATAGCGGCGCGCGCAGTGTGATTGCGCCTGCCGAATTGCCGGTCGGGGTGATTACCGCATTTATCGGCGTGCCGGTATTTTTGTGGCTGTTGTGGAAAAAAGCATGAGTGCCGCAAGCCCTACAATCGAAGCGCGCGATTTGGTTTTGCGGCGCGGCGAGCGCGAATTGATTCGCGGGCTGAATTTTCATTTGCAGGGCGGGCGAATCACTGTGATTTTAGGGCCGAACGGGGCGGGCAAGTCCAGCCTTCTTTTGGCCCTTTCCGGGATGCTGGATGTGACTGCGGGGGCGGTATATTTAAATGAAAAACCGCTCGCCGCTTATACCCGCAGCGATATTGCAGATGTACTTGCATGGCAGGGTGATGTGCCGCCCGGCGAGTTCGGACTGACGGTTGATCAGCGGCTGCAACTGGCCATGTGCAGCGGTTTGAATAGCGATATTGATCAGGAAAAGCGCTTGGCGGCATGTGCCGCACAGGATTTGTTGCCGCTGTGCCAGCGTTCGCTGGCAACATTATCCAGCGGCGAGCGTCAGCGCGTCGAATTGGCGGCATTGCTGGTGCGCGACTGCCCGATTTGGTTGCTCGACGAGCCGTGCGCGCATTTGGATATTCGTCATCAGGTGGCTTGGTTGCACAGCATGCGCGACAAAGCAAATGGCGGTATGGCAATCATTGCCGTATTACACGATGTGCAGCAGGCGGCGGCGATTGCCGATGATGTGATTCTGGTTTACGGCGACGGGCGCGTTCGCTCCGGGCCTGCGGCGGATTTACTCATCCCGGATATTCTCGACGATGTGCTGCAAACCGAATTACGCTTGATGGAAGATGGCGTGTTGATTGCGGATTATTCTGGAACGAAAATGCCCGATCTGTAAGCTGGGGCGATGCATATGAGGGTGAGACGTTGAAAGCACGCGATAAACGAACCGGCCTGATTGTCGTCAACACCGGCGACGGCAAGGGCAAGTCGTCGTCCGCTTTCGGCATGGTGTTTCGCGCCGCAGCATGGGGCATGAAGGTGTGCGTGATTCAATTCATCAAGGGCAAGTGGCAAACCGGTGAGCAAAAGGCCGCCGAACGGTTCGACAATATCGAATGGTATGCGCTCGGCGACGGCTTCACTTGGGATACCAAAAATCCCGAACAGGATATTGCCACCAGCTGCGAGATTTGGGATTTGTGCAAAGAAAAACTACGTTCGCACGAATTCGATATGCTGGTCTTCGATGAAATTAATTATTGCAGCAGCTACGGCTGGATTTCCGGCACTGAAATCGCCGATTTTCTCAAAACAGAACGCCCCGCATGGATGCATGTGATTCTCACCGGTCGCAATGCAGCGCCGGAAGTGATTGAAGTCGCGCATACCGTCAGCGACATGCGCCCGATCAAACACGCCTTCGATCAAGGCATCAAAGCCACGCAGGGCATCGAATTTTGAAGCACCATCGCAAACAATTTTGCAATGTCTGTCTTCCCCCTTTACCAAAGGGGGACTAAGGGGGATTAGATGAAACCATACCCCAAAAGCCTCAAACAGCATGCCCGCCAACTGCGCAGCAATATGACCGATGCCGAACAATTATTATGGTCGCGCCTGCGCCGTAAACAGGTGCATGGCTTGCAGTTTTACAGACAGAAACCGCTAGGCCGCTATATTGTGGACTTCTATTGTGCGAAAGAGGGCTTGGTGATCGAAGTCGATGGCGGCCAACACTACAGCGAAAAGGGTTTGGCACGGGACAGTATCCGGGATGCCGACCTCACAGCATTGAATCTTCGGGTGCTCCGGTTCAGCAATGATGAGGTGATGCGAAATATGGCGGGTGTGATGTGTGTGATTGAGCAGGCGGTGGTTGAATCCGAATCCCCCCATACCCCCCTTTTGCAAAGGGGGGATAAGTAGTTGGCTCTCTTTGCTTCTCCTTTGAAAAGAGGAATTGAGGGTATGGAGAAACACTTCCCCCTTTGTAAAAGGGGGATTGAGGGTATGGAAGAACACTTCCCCCTTTGCGAAAGGGGGATTGAGGGTATGGAAGAACACTTCCCCCTTTGCGAAAGGGGGATTGAGGGTATGGAAGAACACTTCCCCCTTTGCGAAAGGGGGATTGAGGGGGATTATGAAATACTCCGCACCTTTTCTTACGCAAAGGAGATATAAGTGAATATTCTACTGGCACACGGCTCTTCCGATGCACGCCACGGTGATGCGGTGCGCAAACTTGCAGATGATGTTTCGGATATTCTGGGCGATGTGGTGCAAGCTGCATTCCTATCCGATGAAAGCCTGCCGCAGGGGGCGCGCGTATTGCCGTTGTTTCTCGGCGAGGGCAAGCACGGGGCGGTGGATGCACCGCGCTTGGCAGAGAAATCGGGAGCCGTGTTGCTGCCGTCTCTGGCTGCGCATGCGGATCGCATTGCCGAAATCGCCTACGACCGGGTAACGACGCAAGGGCGGCGGGTTAGTGCGCTGTTCGGGCTGTATCGCTATGCCGGTTTTGAGGCGCTGTATGCCGCATTGCACGCGCAAAACAAACGCTGCACACTGGTCGCGCACGGCGCATTGCACGGCGAACCGACAGTAGCATCGACGCTCGCACTCTGGCGCGCCGACGGGATTGCGCCGATTAAATTGCAGCCGATGCTGCTTTTCGATGGCAAAAGCATAGACGAAATGGCGGCGATGGCAGTTGAGGGGGATACAGGGGGCGATGATGTCGAAATCCTGCCCGTACTCTCAAAAGGTGCGGGTTTTGGCGAATTGATTGCCTCGCTGCTCAAGGAAGGCTGATTAATGCTTCCGGCAGTTTCTAGGGCTAGGCTTTGCGGCATGTTTGTTGAAAGAAGGGAAACACGATGAAACTCTCCGATCCATTGATGTCTGGCGAGGTGGCGTTGGTTGGGGCCGGGCCGGGGGCGGAGGATTTGCTGACGCTGGCGGCGGCGAAGTTGATCGGCGATTGCGATGCGGTGGTCTTCGATGCGCTGGTTTCGGAAGATGTGCTGAATCTGGCGGCGGTCGGCGCGGAATTGATCGAGGCGGGCAAGCGCGGCGGCAGGGCTTCGGCTGATCAACAGGATATTTGCGATGCCTTGGTGCGTTTGGCGCAGCAGGGTAAGCGTGTGGTGCGTTTAAAGGGTGGCGATCCGTTTGTGTTCGGGCGCGGCGGCGAGGAGGTGCGGGCGCTGGCGGCGGCGGGGATTCGTTTTCGCGTCATTCCGGGCATTACTGCCGGTGTGGCAGCCCCGGCGATGGCTGGGATTCCGGTTACGGATCGCTCGGTGAACGCAACGATTGCCTTTTTAACCGGACACGAAGCCAGTGAAGAAAGCCGTATGGATTGGTCGGCGCTGATTCGTGCTTTTCCGGTGCTGGTATTTTACATGGGGGCGAAAAACTTGCCGTTGATTGCCGCGCGCTTATTGGCTGCGGGCATGCGCGGTAATATGCCACTGGCGGTAATTCATGCGGCAACGCTGGATGATGAACAAACGCAAACGGGTTGTCTGGACGATGCGGCAGACGGGCGATTGCAAGCGGCATCGCCTGCCATTGTTGTGATTGGCGAAGTGGTGGATGCGCGCCGCGACTGGCGTGGCGGCGAATGAAAGGTAAATATTTTTTGGATGCAGCCGAAGGCGGTTTTGCTTATGCGATTGAGCGGCGTCCACGGCGTAAAACCATAGGCATTCAGGTGCGGGCGGACGGTAAAGTCATCATTGCTGCGCCGCCGCTGGTGCCGGTTTTTTATTTGACACGCTTGCTGCGGAAAAAGGCGGCATGGGTACAGGGCAAGTTGGCGATACATGCCGAACGCAGCGAACAGCATGCCGCCAAATGCTACGATAACGGTGCTAAGGTGTGGTTTCTGGGCGAGCGCTACCGCCTGCAATTCGATGGCGGCGATGCCTCGCGGCTGGATAGCGAAAACGGTATTTTACATCTTGCCGTAACCGCGCATGCACCGCGAAAAGAAGTGCTGGCGCTGTTGGAAACATGGTACAAAGTGCAAGCACTGATTATTTTTGAACAGCGTTGCCAACATTTTTCCACGCATTTGGGCTGCGTGCCGAAGATGGTCGGCATCAAGGGCTATAAAAGCCGTTGGGGAAGCTGCCATGTTGACGGGCGCGTTTATTTCAATTGGCGGCTGGTGATGGCGGCGATGCCGGTGCTTGATTATGTGGTCGCGCACGAATTGGCGCATCTACGTCACAAGAATCATTCGCCGCTGTTTTGGCAGCAGGTGGAGGCATTATTTCCCGATTACCACGAACCGCGTGCATGGTTGCGTAGGAACGGCTACCGGCTTGAGCTTTAGCAGCGCATTCCGCACTTTTTAATAGATAATATCCACCTAGATGGTCAGGATTTTTCTGTCCGGGGATTGACGGCGTGTGCTGGAGTTGTATATGGTTAATGCTGTGAAATCTGCGTAGGCGGCACAGCTTTATTTCATTCGTGGCATAGAGCTGTGTTTTTTTGCCGGGTTTTCTGCATCAAGGGATAAAGGGAGGAAAGGCGTGGCAATGGAATGCATGGACGCGTATGCCCATGACGAAAAAATCGATGCCGGACGCGTTCTAATTGTGGACGACGATGCGGTAACCCGAAACTATGTGGCTTTATTGCTACAGCGAATCGGTTTTTTGCCTGTCAATGCCGCGACGCCGGATCGTGCCATCAAGGCTCTGCGCGAACATGTGTTTTCACTTGCTGTGATCGATATAAGCTTTCCCGATGTGAATGAGTGTGGTTTTGATCTTGTGCATTGCGTCCGCGAGGCACAGCCTGAATGTTCGGTGATGATTATGACGGTTGATCACAGTGCCGAAACTGCTGTGACGGCGATTAGGCTGCATGTCGACGATTATTTTCTTAAGCCGGTCAACGCTGAAGAATTGCTTGTTTCGGCCCGTTATCACATGCTCAAATCGGGTCTGCCTAGCCCGGATGGATATGCAGCAGCGGATCAAATGCTCTTGAGCAGCCGCGAGCAAGCGGTGTTGCAGATGTTTCATCGGGGTTGTTCGTACAAAGAAACAGCACGGCTTCTCGGTTGCGGGATTGGCACAGTGCAAACGCATGCCAAGCGGATTTATAAAAAAATGGGGGTGCATTCGCGGGCTGAAGCGGCTCATGAAGCGGTCCGCCTACAACTGATCAAGCCTTTAACCTCTTGAATGAAGCGGCTACAGCAGCGCTGTTCTGCCGGGGTCGTATATCGGTTTGTTGTGTTGATTGATTTGATTCGTTTGTTCGGCGTTGCGTTGCAGCATGGCATGCAAATTCTGGTAAGTTTCAATACCCATATCAATAAAGCTAACGCCGATGCCCGTACGGTTTTTGCGAACCACGCGGGCCATCATATACAAATGCAAATCACCGATGGTGGCATGCAGTTTTCCCTCATCGCCAATGGCGGGCTGAACGCCGGAAAAATGTAGCCAAGCGCCGCCCAAACTGATGTTTGTACCGATAGCGCGCAGCGACAGCGAATCGTCAAACGATAATTCAACATCGATTTTCGATAATTGCCGGGCGTGTTTGCGCTGGTCTTTTTTCTGCTGCATCTGCATTTATCCGTATATTCTAAGTTTTGCAGCTAAAAAAACAACTGCATAAACTGTTTATCGGTAATTGCGGTGATTGCTTTAGCTAAGCTGTGGGTTTCAGGCTGTATGGCATTAAATATTGTGATCTCAAGCATAACCACACTGCTATTGGATATATAATCTGGAATACTTAGTATGTGCTTACCTTATTGAGATATACAAGGGGAATGTATGGCGAGTGAAGCGGTTTGGTTGCGGTTGTTCCGCCCAAAAGTTGATTGGGTCGAGGATGCGTGTGCATTGTGCGAGAAAAACCCGCTATTCGAAAAAGTGCCGCGCAAATCCATCCGCTGGCTGGTATCGCGCATGCATTTGCGCACCTACAAAGCCGGTGAATCTATTTTTTCCATGGGCAATGCCGGGGCCGGGGCTGTGCTGATGCTGGCCGGTGAGGTGTCTGTTTCGGTCAAGGATGTGGAATTGGATCGTATGCGGCGGGGCGATTTATTCGGCGAGGTGGCGCTGGCTACAGAGCTGCCGCGCACGGCTGAAGTGGTCGCCATCAGGGATTGCGAACTGGTGTTTTTCTTGCGCTCCGATCTGAAGGAATGGCTGGCCATTATGCCCAAGGAAGCGGCACGGTTGTTACAGAATCTCTCTAAAATGCTGGCGCAGCGCTTGATGGACAAGAATAAAATGATTACCCAGCAGGAAAATCAATGAGAAACCTTGTTGCCGGGGTGTTGCTGCATCCGGCATCGCTGGCCGCCGCTGTTTTCGGGGTCGGTCTGCTTGCCGTTTGGGTGTTTATTAGCGTGGCTTCACCGATTTTGTTTACCCTTGTTTTATCGGCCACTTTTTATGCCGCCTTATCGCCGACAGTCGATAATCTTGTGCGCCGCGATTTTGAGCAATCGACAGCCGTGGCAATCGCCATGGTGATGGTTATTATCATGATGCTGGCATTGACGGCCTTGCTTTATCCGGTGATTAGCCAGCAATTCGAGCAATTTTCGCAACGTGCCGCGCATTTGGATGAGCGAATCCTGCAGTTGGCTGTTCAGGTCGAAGCGTGGGTGCGCGGGCATCTCGGTTCCGGTTTTGATGCCGCACAGGTGGCCAATACTGCTGTGGCCAGTCTGAACGACAAAGCGAATGCCATGAGCAGTTCGGTCGGCTCCTATTTTAACGACGTGGCCTTTTCTCTCTTGCTTGTGCCACTGATAACCTTTTTCCTGCTTAAGGATTTTCGCATGCTGCGCAATTCGCTGATGCAATCCTTGCCCAATCGCTATTTTGAACTTGGCTGGTTGGTGTATAACGTGGCTACCAGTCAATTGCTGAGCTATGTGCGCGGCGTTTCGATTCAAGCCATATCCATGTCGTTGATTTGTACGGTGGGTTTCTGGCTGGCCGGAATTGATTATGCGCCGGTGCTGGGCATTCTCGTTGGTTTGCTGAATTTGATTCCATTTTTCGGTATTTCGCTGGCAAAAATCCCGCCGGTGGTGGTGGTTTTGCTGTCCAATCAGCCGGATTTTCTGTCTGTGGTGCTGGCGCTTGCCGTTGTTTTTGTCGCGCAAACCGTCGATAACATCTATTTGATGCCGCGTGTTGTGGCCAGATCGGCGAGTTTGCATCCGTTGACGGTGATGCTCGGCGTGATGCTGGCCGGTTATTATTACGGGTTTATCGGTTTGATTTTGGCTGTGCCGGTTATTTTCTCGATGAAGGTGATTTACGGCGAATTATTTCGCGGTTTTCGCCATTTCGGGCCCAAGCGGGCGGTTTAACAACGCCCCGATTTTTGCCCAACTTCAAAATTTCATACCATGCCATGCAAGCTTTGGCGGACTGCTAGCGACTACCGAACATGCGCGGCGTATTCCAAAGGTTTGTTCATATTTTTTCGGCAATATGTTTGTTGTGTCTTTTTGCCGCGTCTGTGCAGGCCGCAGCGTGGGTAACAATACCGGCAGGCGGTTTTTTGGCGGGCAGTACACCGCAACAGGTGGAAACGGCATACCGCATCAGTGCCACCGGTTACGGCCATGATCGGGTACGCGAATACGGCTGGTTTGACCATGAAATACCGCAACATCGTGTTTATTTGCCGGCCTACCGAATTCAGAAAACACCTGTAACGCAGCAGGCATATGCGGATTTTATCAAACAAAGTCACCATGAGCCGCCGTTTGTCGATGCGACAACGTGGGGCTCTTATCATTTGATACACCCTTATCGCCGCGCGCAGCAATACAACTGGAAAAACGGCATGCCGCCGCCGGATAAAGCGATGCATCCGGTGGTCTTGGTTAGCGCCAGCGATGCCGAGGCTTATGCGGCATGGTTGGCGCATAAAACAGGTAGAAAACTTCGTTTACCGACGGAAAATGAATGGGAAAAAGCCATGCGCGGCAGCGATGGGCGGCTTTATCCGTGGGGAAACGATTACGACGCTACGCGATTGAACAATGCCGATCGGGGGCCATTTACCACCATGCCGGTCGGCGCTTTTCCGCAAGGCGCAAGCCCTTACGGGGTTCTCGACGGGGCGGGGCAGGTGTATGAATGGACGGCAACGCGACAGGGCAAAACGCGGCGTATTGTTAAGGGCGGCAGTTGGGACGATGCCGGCGGTGTTTGCAGACCTGCGGCAAGCCATGCAAGGCCTGCGAATATTAAACATAGGGGCTGACACCTAATAAAATTCTTTGAGCAACATTTTCAGGTTTTTCAGTTGCTCTTTTGAATTAGCCAGATTAAACCTCCACTCGCACTCTTTCAAGAACAGTTCAAAATGCTGTCTTGGTATTCCATTAAATTTTCTCAGATGTCTTTTGGCCTGATTCCAGAAGTTTTCGATACCATTGATATGATTGTGTTTCTTCGCAAATAATTTGCTGTGGTTAATTCTGTAATGCTTAAACTCAGAAACATCCAACGCATTGTAAGAGCGCCAACAATCCGTATA
>JAJRWP010000130.1 GCA_021545645.1 Zetaproteobacteria bacterium
GTAGTCTTCCACCGTCACCGGACCGGGATTATTGGACAACCATTCAATACATTGCCGAATGATTTCATTGGACTGACGCATCTCTTCGACACGCACCAAATAGCGGTCGTAGCAATCGCCCGTTACACCAACAGGAATATCAAAATCCATCTTGTCGTAAGCGTCGTAGGGCTGCGTCTTACGTAAATCCCAAGCCACGCCGGAACCGCGAATCATCGGTCCGGTAAAGCCCCAAGCCAGCGCCGCTTCTTTATCAACGATGCCAATATCCACATTACGTTGCTTCCAAATACGATTTTCCTTGAGCAAGGTGTCGTATTCATCGACATAACCGGGGAAACGCTCGACAAAGCCGGCAATCTTCTCCAAAAGCCCGCCGGGCATATCCTGACTGACACCACCCGGACGGAAATAAGCGGCATGCATGCGCGCCCCGGACACTTCTTCGTAATAATCGAAAATATCCTCGCGCTCGCGGAAACAATATAAAAACACCGTCATCGCACCGATATCAAGCGCCACCGCACCCAACCACATGCAATGATTCAAAATACGTGTCAATTCGGCAAACATCACCCGGATATATTGCGCGCGCTCTGGCGGTGTAATGCCAAGCATTTTCTCCACAGCCAGCGCATAAGCATGCTCGTTGGCCATCATCGACACATAATCGAAACGGTCGAAATAGGGAACATTCTGCAAATAGGTTTTATATTCAAACAGCTTTTCAGTACCGCGATGCAACAATCCGATATGCGGATCGGCGCGCTCGACCACCTCGCCATCCATTTCCAGCACCAAACGCAACACACCGTGGGCTGCCGGATGCTGCGGACCGAAATTGAGGGTGTAATTCTGAATCTCAGCCACGATCGACCCCCGGGAAGGTTCTGGGAATCAATACGCGATTCTCCAACTTGTTCGGTTTGTACACACAGCGCCACTGCGCATCGTCGAAAAACATTTCCACACGCCCAACCAAGGGAAAATCCTTACGCAACGGATGCCCTTCAAAACCGTAATCGGTGAGCAAGCGGCGTAAATCGGGATGATTCACAAAAAGAATGCCGTACATATCGAAAGCTTCGCGCTCAAACCAGTTGGCCGTCGGCCAAACTTCACACACGGAGCCAACCAAATCGCGCTCGTCAACCGGAACCTTCAGACGAATGCGGCGATTGTGTTCGACGCTAAGCAGGTGATAAACCACATAAAATCTTGGCGTCGCGGCATCGTGATCGGGATGCTCGCTCATATCGACGCCGCACAAATCCATCAACTGCTCGAAGCCCTGCTGCTTCAAATAATGACAAGCCTCGACAATCGCCGCGTACGCAATCGTCACCACCGGCATATCCATGCCCTGCTCGGTTGCCAGAACCTGATCGCCGAAGCGCCCTTTCAGACCTTCAACATCGGGCGATACAGCCTGTTTATTTTCCTGTTCGCTCATCAATGCCTACCGCGCAATCGTATTGGTACGTTTGATTTTTTCCTGCAACTGAATAAAACCGTAAAGCAATGCCTCGGCAGTCGGCGGGCAACCCGGCACATAAATATCCACCGGCACAATGCGATCACAGCCGCGAACCACCGAATATGAATAATGATAATAACCGCCGCCGTTGGCGCACGAGCCCATCGAAATCACCCAACGCGGCTCCGACATTTGGTCGTACACCTTACGCAGCGCCGGGGCCATTTTGTTAATCAATGTGCCGGCCACGACCATCACATCGGACTGACGCGGAGAAGGCCGGAACACGATGCCGAAGCGATCCAAATCGTAACGTGCCGCACCGGCATGCATCATTTCCACCGCGCAACAGGCCAAACCGAAGGTCATCGGCCACATCGAACCAGCGCGCGCCCAGTTAATCAGCTTATCGGCAGTTGTGGTGACATAACCCTTGCTGAGAACGCCTTCTATTCCCATTGCAGCGCCCCCTTTCTCCAAGCATAAACATAACCGACAACAAGAATAAACAGAAAAAGCAGCATTTCGATCAGACCGAACAGACCGATGGCATCAAGCACCACCGCCCACGGAAACATAAACGCCGCTTCAATATCGAAAATAACAAACAGAATAGCCACCAGATAAAAACGCACATCGAACTGCATGCGCGCATCTTCAAAGGCTTCGAATCCGCATTCGTAGGCAGAGAGCTTTTCGGCATCGGGCCGCTGCTCGGCAACAAAAACAGTTAACAGGAGCGGCGCTGCGCCCATAGCAAAAGCAATCACGATAAAAATAAATATCGGTGCGTATTGCGTCGCCAAATACTCTGCGCCCATGAACCCTCCAGTTACAAAATTCCCTCAGAAACGGCGATTCGCGGGAGAACCCGTTTCAGCCGTTGCGTAACTATCAATACCGAGCGGCGACTGTCAAGCCTGTGTAAAACATTATTTCAAACATGGTATTGCCCATATTGCCAGCGAAAAAGCTGGCCAAAGACGGCTCTCCCGGCACGGCACAAGCCGCTGCGGTTTGCCAATTCCCTGCATCCGGGCAAGATAAAGCCTGCGACAGGCAACAAAAGCAACCGGGAGGCATGATGGACCAAGCAAACACGGACCCAGACACAAAACAAAGCAAGACCTGCCCCGCCAGCCCATTAAAACTTTTGAAAAACAAGCGCACCAAAATCATCGCCACCCTCGGTCCGGCCTGCGAAGATGAACACATTATACGCAAACTGATCGAATCCGGCGTCAACATTTTTCGCCTGAACATGTCGCACGGCGAGCATGCCACGCACCGTGAAAATTATCTGCGCATCCGCGCCCTCGGCGAAGAAATGGGGCAAGCGATTGCCATACTCGCCGATCTTTGCGGCCCGAAAATTCGCACTGGTCGTTTCAAAACAGGCAGTATCGAACTCAAACAAGGTGAAACCGTCACCCTGACCATGCGCGATATGATCGGCGAAGCCGGGCTTATTCCGTCGCAATATGCAGCACTGGCCGACGATATTGCACCGAATCAGCGTATTTTTCTCGCCGACGGGGTGCTGGAATTGCGCGTCGAACGCATTGAACAGAGCGAAGTCATTTGCCGCGTCGAGCAAGGCGGCACACTCGGCGATCACAAGGGCATCAACCTTCCCGATGCCCGTGTTTCCGCACCGGCGATGACTGAAAAAGACTTCCGCGATGCCGAATTTGCGGTGCAACTGGGCGTCGATTTTCTCGCCCTTTCCTTCGTGCGCCGTGCCGAAGATGTTGAGCTGCTGCGCAACTGGCTGCAAGGGCAAAAAACGCAAGCGGTCATTATCGCCAAAATCGAGCGCCCCGAAGCGCTGTGCGCAGCCGAAGCCATTGTCGAAGCCGCCGATGCGATTATGGTGGCGCGCGGCGATTTGGGTGTGGAATTACCACCCGAAGAAGTGCCGACTGCCCAGCAAATGCTCATCGACACGGCGCGCGTGCAACACAAACCGGTGATTGTCGCCACCCAAATTCTCGAATCGATGATTGAACACGCCAGACCGACACGGGCGGAAACCACGGATATTTTTCATTCGGTGAGCAGCGGCGCAGATGCATTGATGCTGTCCGGCGAAACGGCGGTCGGCGCACATCCGTTGCTGGCCGTGCAAACGATGAATCGCACCATCCGTCATGCCGAAACCTATTTATGGCAAGCCAATGCCTTCGGTGCGCCGCCAAACGGCAGTTCGCTTGCCGCCACACCTTCCGCAACAGCGCCCGGAACAACCCTGATGTTCGGCGATGCGGTAGCACGCGCCACGGCAAAATTGTCGCGCGATTTGATGGTGCGCGGCATCGTCGTATTGTCGCGCAGCGGCACGACGGCGGCCATGGTCAGTTCGGCAAGGCCGGAATCGCCGGTCATCGCCGTGACCACCGATGCCCGTACCGTGCGCTGCATGAATTTGTTGTGGGGCGTCATTCCGGTGCTGGCCACAGAAGACGACATTCAAGACATGGCCGAATTGGCCCGCCGTTTGGCCCGCGAACACAATCTTGCCACAAGCGGCGATTCGATTCTGCTGGTGCAAGGCTTCCACTGCCAACCGCAAAAGAACCATCCTTCGGTGACCATTTTATGCACCTGAATGCAAGCCACTGCTAAACAGTATCGCCGCCGCATAAAAAAACCGCCTTGCGGCGGTTTTTGTCTGGTGGAGGCGGCGGGAGTCGAACCCGCGTCCGGAAACCATCAGCCTGCAGATCTACATGTTTAGTCCGTTCAAATAGCACCCGGTGAAAACTGTACGGACAAGGCCATCACAAGGTCGGTTCGTAAAAGTTTAACTCAGGTGCCACGAGCCTCCAGCAATCTGAGCGGTCCCATCTTAAGGGCCCTGTTCTCCGAGGTGATGGGCGCCCTCTGAGGCAGGGTCACTTACGCAGCGTAAGCGAGTTCTACGTCGTCGTTGGCAATTAATGCCGTTGGCCTTTTTAACGAGAGTGCCAGCCCGACATGCACCACAGGGTTCAGCATCTCCGTCGAAGCCGGGACGCCCCCATGACAAGCCGCCATGCTAACCCTCTGCAGCACAGCAAACAAGTCGAATGCGGCAGCTACTTTGACAAACAGCCAAGCATGGTCTAAAAGAATAGGTCGGAGAGAGAATCATGAAAGAAAAACCCGAAGATATTCCACCGCACAACACCCGCCGCACCGAAAACTGTCGCTACCGCATCGACGGTAGCTGCTACAATGCCATCAATTATTTGCGGCCATGGCAATGCAGCGAGCATTGTATCGCCAAACTGGATTACTGGGTGCGCAAACAATATCCAGATATGAGCGAGGACGAGGTGAAGAAAAAAGTACGCCGGATCGCATTGAAATCAAAACAGGAGATAGCTGATTAACACCTGATGCCGATGCGTTTCCACATCGCCGGGCGAAACACCTCGACAACCAGCGCCCGCGTGCCGGATTCGGAACGCAGCACCGAACGTCGCGCCCAGCAACCGGCATAATCACCAGCAACTTCGATTTTGGCCACACTCAAATCGGAACGCGACAACGACAAACCACGATCCAGCAGCAGATTACCGAGCGGTTTTTCTCCCACCTGCAAATCGTGCATCAAATCGGCAGGCAATGTATCAAGCGGCAAAACAGATTCGGCATCAAACATCGCCGAACCGCGATGCAACAGCGACACCTGCCGCCGCAGCGCCGGAGCA
>JAJRWP010000131.1 GCA_021545645.1 Zetaproteobacteria bacterium
CTCATCAAAGATGATAGAAGAGTATATAGCGCATCACTTTGAAGAGGAGGAGCGGGTGAATGACCTGTTCCGAATAGAATGAGAGGCGACTTCCAGTCGCCATAAGACATTCTGTGCGCTTCAGCGCACAGTGGTTGAATGCAGTGAATGGAGGATGACATGAAAAATCGAATCGTATCTATTTTGGCCCTGTTCATGCTGACATTTGTGATGAGCGCTTGTGAACTCTATGAGCCGTTAGAAATGAATTACCCTCATTATGGTGACGGGGGCCATGAAGGGCACAGTGGCGATAGTGGTCATGAAGGACACCGTGGCGATGGTGGCGACGACTGAGGTGTTTTTTATAAGCGTTTCATTCCAGCAAATCGGGTGTTAGCAGCCATTGCAAATGCCAAATGCCTTGGGCATCGCGTTCGAGGCAGAGCACACCGGCATGTTGCAAGGCAACGGGCGTTTGATCGGCATCGCCGGTGAGCAGCAGGGCGGTTAGTCTGGAAATGTGCGGCAGATGGCCGACCAGCATCACGTCTTTTTCGCGTGCCGCCAGATGTGCGGACCACAAAGCGGGATCGTCGTTCGGATTTAGGTCGGGGGCGGCGGTGTAAACGCCATTTAAGCAGCGGGCGAAGAGTTCGGCGGTTTGCTCGCCGCGCAGCTTGCCGCTGTGTAGAATTTCAGCGATACACAATTTCGATTTGGCATAAAGAAAATCGCCGATTTTGCGCACCTCGGCAGCACCTTTGTCGCTGAGTGGACGCTGCGGGTTTTCTTCGCTGCTTGTTGCTTCGCCGTGTTGTGCCAGATAGATACGCATAAGCCCTCCGCTCTCGAATCGTGTTCATAGGTGCTACTCACTGACGGGCGAAAAACCGCCTGATGTCCGCCAGTTCCTCGGTTTTCGGTGCTGGCGGCAGATTTTGCGCCACAACGCGCCCGTAGGACTTAATATACAACCTTGAATCGAGAATAGCGATTACCCCGCGATCCTCCTGCGTGCGAATCAGCCTGCCTGCGCCTTGCCTGAGTGTTGCCACAGCTTCCGGCAACTGAATATCGAAAAAGCCGTTGCCGCCTTTTTTCTCGCAGGCGTCGCGTCGTGCTGCCAGCAGCTTGTCGTCGGGCGGCGCGAACGGCATTTTGTCGATAATGACCAGCGACAGTGCTTCGCCGGGTACATCCACACCCTCCCAAAAACTTCGTGTGCCGCACAATACGGAATGTTTGTCTTCTCTAAACTGCTGGAGAATGGCATCGCGGCTGCCGCTTTCATTCTGAATCAATACCGGCCACGAAACTGCCGCCGCCAAACGCGGTGCGACACGTCTGAGCATGCTGTGCGAGGTGAAAAGTACAAATGCACGGCCACTGGAGGCCTCAATCAATGCCTGCATTTCGGCAAATAAGGCATCTTCGTAGCCATCTGCATTTGGCGGCGGCACATGGCGCGGTGCATAAATCATCGCCTGCGTGGCATAATCGAACGGCGACGGATGCGAGACCGCTTGTGCATTGGTTTCTTGATGAGCATCCGAATCTAAGCCCAAATCGCAATTCAGCCCCAAGCGTTCGCCCATGTAAGCGAAACTGCCGGAAATTCGCAAGGTGGCGGAAAGCAGGATGAAGATACCGGATCGCGGCCATAGTTTTTCGTTCAATACCGGGCCGGTTTCCACCGGAGCCAGCAAATGTTTGCTTTGATTGCCGCTGCCCTCGCGCCATGCGACAAAACCCTGCGGCGGTTTGAGAATCGCCTGCATATCGTCGCCAATGGCTTCGCAGCGGTCGGCAAGGCGCGCTGCATCGTCGCTACGCTCGCGACGTTGATCGGCGAGCGCCGCCAATTCCTGCCAGATTTCCAGAACAGCGGCCAAATCATCCTTGTCGTAGGCATGAACCACTTGCAAAAACAGGGTGCTGATGTCGCGTTTTAACGATGCTTCATCGGCGAGTTCTTCGAGCAGTTTTTGCATGTCGTTGTGCCACGAAGTCAGGCGGTTGAGGGCAATTTGGCGTCCGAAATGGCGGCAGGCGAGATCGGGCAAGGCATGCGCCTCGTCGAGAATCGTCACATCGAAATCGGGCAAAACCTCGCCGAAATCGCCGGATTTCAACTCTGCATCGGCCAGCAGCAGGCTGTGATTGCTGACCACAATATCGGCGTCCTGCGCCGCCTGCCGGGCGAGTACAATCGGGCATTCGTTCCACAACGGGCATTTGCTGCCCAGACACTGCTCGGCGGTGGCGGTGATTTTGCCGCCGATTGCGCTGGAAAAGACATCGAAAGGCAGCTCGGAAAGATCGCCGACACGTGTTTTGTTGCGCCACATATTGACCCGCAGCAGCTTCTTTTTCAGCCACGGTTCAGTGGTGATGTCCTGCATGTTTTTTTCCAGACGGTAGGGACACAGATAATTGCTACGCCCTTTCAGCAAAGCGATACGCCGGCGCACGCCGAGCGCCTGCTGCACTCCCGGAATATCGCGGAACATCAATTGATCCTGCAATGCTTTGGTATGCGTGGAAATCAGTACCTTGGCGCTGCTGCGCAAGGCCGGAACCAAATAGGCCAGTGTTTTGCCGGTGCCGGTTTCCGCTTCGGCCATCAGTTGCGTGCCGTTTTGCATGGTCTCGGCGATTTCTGTGGCCAGTTTAACCTGCTCAGTGCGGCATACATAGCCGGGCATTGCCGAAGCCAACGGGCCGTCGGGCTGGAAATCGCGGTTTATCAACGTGGAGAACGTCCCGTTGCTTGTTTCGTTTTCGTTCATGGCCGCACGTTGTTCAGAAAGATTATTGTATTCGGAAGAATCAGCTGTCTCCCAGTCCGAACCACACAGGTAGAATCGGGATAATGCCGTCACTGCTGGCATGTGCGCCCATGCGCGAGGAGAGATTGCGCGCAGCAAGAAATAACATCAAATTCGTTAATTCATTGCCAGTCAGGCGTACGCTCGCATCTTCTTCATCGTGAAATTCGATGTCGGCAAAGATATGGCTGGTCAGTGTTCTGACAAAATACAATTTACCGCGCACGTTGCGCAGGCTGATGTGGCGGATGTCTTCAGGAGCATAATGCAGCGGTGGGGCCAAAAAACGCCGCACAACAATCTCGTCGGCCATATCTATTTCTACCGATATTTCACCGCAAACTTTGCTGGCGAAAAAAGCAATCAGCGCGACAATAGCCCCGCATATGACCAGTGCTTCGCTGCTGAATATAAATATCGGAAAGGCGATAAATGGTGAGGCAATCAGGACAAAATAAAGCCCGGTTCCCCAAGCTTCGCTATAATTGCTCATATGCAGGTGTTTTGGCGCAACCTTGCGAATATCTTCTGTCTCGTCTAAACCGGCGAAAACAAGCAGTTCCTTGTTGCCTTCGACGGAATCGCCGACCCAGTTCAGTAATTCCGGAAAAACCGTTTCAACCCATTGCCGCACCTCGGGGGCCAGTGTTTCGCGCGATGCATACCAGGCCATGATTTCATTCGGATACAGCACATCCATGCCGATAAGCGGCTCGACAACATCCGGCAGCAGTTTATTCAACATCTTCGGTCGATGCGTGCATATGCAGGCCAAGACAGATACCAGCATTTCCGCCGCTACCGCACAGTTGGTGACAAGTGTGGTTTTGAATACATCCCATTCGATCTGGATATAGCCTTCCGACACATTGGGGTTGCCCGCTTGCAGTTTTTCCAGCAGTTCCAGCATATCATGCCAGCGTTTACGCTCGTCGAGCATGCTGCGAACAGCCGCTGGGATTTTGAGGCATGGCGGTGTTGGCTGATGTGTCGTTGCCGATTTATCTGTCATTGGCAACGAGAGGAAAAAGACACGCAACGGCATGATTGTTCCAGTTTGCGGCAAGTTCAATTTGGTAATCGCTGCATGCGGCTTGTGCTTGCGCGCAGCGGTGGCGATACGGGCAACCGCTGTCCGGTTCGCCTGCTTCCAATACCTTGGCGGATATATCGTCGTCGTTCGATACTGCATTTTCAGCGTTGTTTTCCCGCCGTTGTGCCGGGTGAATCACTGGCCGCGCATCAAGCAGTGCGCGCGTGTACGGGTGGCGCGGATGCGCATACACATCTTCGACTTTGCCTTGTTCGACAATATGCCCGGCAAACATCACCGCCACCCGGTCGGCAACATGGCGTACCACCGACAGATCGTGCGAAATAAACAGATAAGCGAGATTGTGTTTTTCCTGCAAAGCCTTGAGAAGATTGAGGATTTGTGCCTGCACCGAGACATCCAGCGCCGATACCGGTTCATCAAGCACCAGCAAATCCGGCGACACGACCAGAGCGCGGGCAATACCGATGCGCTGGCGCTGACCGCCGGAGAATTGATGCGGATAACGGTCCATGATGCTGGCGTCCATACCGCATTGCTGCAATATTTCGGCAACACGCTGGCGGCGTTGCTGGCGGTTTAAATCGGGTGCGTGTACACGCAGGCCTTCGCCCACCGAATCGACAATTTTCATGCGCGGATTCAGCGATGCAAATGGGTCTTGAAATACCATCTGCATATGCCTGCGCTTGCGGCGCAGTGCAGCGCCTTTTAAACACGTTACATCCTCGCCGAGCAGCGAAATATTACCTGCATCGGCATCCAGCAAACGCATAACCATGCGCGCCGTGGTTGATTTTCCGCTGCCCGATTCGCCGACGATGGCCAGCGTTTCGCCGCGTGCCACCTCGAAACTGACATCACTGACCGCATGCGTTACTTTGCGGGTGGCGCTCCAGATGCCGCCGGAAGCAAAGCTTTTGCGCAATGATTCGACTTTGAGCAGGCTCATGTGCAGGCCTCCGAATTTTTTGTTTCAGTAGTTTTTGTCCCTGTTATCGCGTCCACATGCACGCAACGCGCCACGTGTTTGTCGTTTGCCCATGCGTTTTCACTTACCGGCTGCGTGCATGCTTGATTGGCAAGCGGGCAACGGGCGGCAAAACGGCAGCCGGTCGGCCAATCGCCGGGGGCGGGGACCTGCCCGGAAATCGCTGGTAGCTCTTTGCCTTTTTCGGCCATTTCCGGCCGGCAATGCATTAAAGCTCGGGTGTAGGGGTGCGCCGGTTGTTCGAAAATTTCGTGCACCGATCCACGTTCGACAATCTGCCCGGCATACATCACCGCTACCTCGTCGGCCAATTCGGCGACCAAGCCGAAATCGTGGGTGACCAGCAGCATGCCGAGCTGCTGGTCGCGTTGCAGCTTGCGTAATAAATCGATAATACGCGCCTGTACCGAGACATCCAGTGCCGTCGTCGGTTCGTCGGCAATGATATAATCGGGATGGGCAGCCATAGCCATAGCGATGAGTACCCGCTGGCGCATGCCGCCGGAAAGTGCATCGGGGAATTGTGTTAACAGTGTTTTGCCATCCTGCAGGCCGACATCGGCGAGCAGGGCTGCGGCGCGTTCCTCTGTCGCCTGCCGGGATAAGTCCAAATGCAGGCGAATGACTTCAACCAACTGCGCGCCAATCGAAAATACCGGATTCAGCGCCGTCATTGGCTCCTGAAATATCATTGAGATGCGCCCACCGCGCACCTTGCGCAGTTGCGCCTCCGGCATGGTGAAAATGTCTTGCTCGTCCAAAAGAATACGTCCGCCGCTGCGCTTGATGCCCTGATGTTCACCGAGGCGAAGAATGGATTGTGCGGTCAGAGTTTTGCCGCAACCCGATTCGCCAACCAGCCCGAGCACACGCCCCGGCACAAGCTCGAACGACACATCGCTGACCGCCGGTTTATCGCCGTTGCTGGCGGCGATGGCAAGGGAAAGGTTCTCGATTTTCAGCATGGGCGTCAGTGTGGCGGATGCCGCCGCCGCTTTCCAGTACCGAATCAATATTTCACCGCTTTTTGTCCTGCAAGGAAGGTGTAAACGACGAGGTGTTTTTTTGATCCGAAGGGCATTTGTTTTCTTCCAAGCTTGAGTGTGGGTCGGGAATGCCTACACTGCGCTGACGTTTTGTAATTTGAGGAGGCTTCATGGAAATCAGCAAAATCCCCCCCGGCGAGAATCCGCCCGAAGACATTAATGTGATTATTGAGGTTCCGCAGCATGCAGATCCGGTGAAATACGAGCTGGATAAGGATTCGCGGGCGTTTTTTGTTGATCGTTTTATGCACACGGCCATGCATTATCCGAGCAATTACGGTTTTGTGCCGAACACCTTGTCCGAAGACGGCGACCCTGTGGATGCGCTGGTGGTCAGTAATTTCTCGCTGATTACCGGTTGTGTGATCAATTGTCGGCCGGTCGGTGTATTGTTGATGGAGGATGAGAAAGGACTGGATGCGAAGGTTCTGGCTGTACCATCGTCGCACCTCAAACCGGTTTACGATCATGTGCAGGGGCCGGACGATATGCCGCGTTTTCTGCTCGATCAGATTCAACACTTCTTCGAACATTACAAGGATTTGGAGCCCGGCAAGTGGGTTAAGGTGGTTGGCTGGCGCGATGCCGCAGTGGCTAAACAGGAAGTGATGGATTCTATCGCCCGCTACAAAGCTTAGCGTCGCGCTCGATTCAAAGAAGGAAAACAGGCTGCGCTTATTTTCTTCGTTAAAGTGATTTATTAATGCTTTTAAATCAATGAGAAAGAGATATTTCTTATTGTAGAACTTTAGTTTTGGGAAGGACATGATATGACACAGACAATGCTTCCGGCGGTGCTCGGATTGCTCGGATTGATTGGCGCATTTTTGTTATACAGGGTGGTGTTGCGCTATCCGGCAGGCACGGGGAAGGTCGTTGAAATCGGCGCTGCCATTCATCTCGGTGCGATGGTTTTTCTCAAGCGCGAATATTCGATTCTTACTGTGTTTGTACTTGTTGTGGCGGTGTTGCTGGGCTTCAGTTTGGGCATGAATACCACCATCGCTTTTTTGGTCGGCGCGCTGGCTTCGGCATCAGCGGGTTATTTCGGCATGTTTGCGGCGACGCGTGCCAACGTGCGCACGGCTACGGCTGCCAGCGACAGCGGTCAGCAAGAAGCGCTGACGGTGGCTTTTTTCGGTGGTTCGATTATGGGTTTGACCGTTGCTTCGTTGGGTCTGCTCGGACTGGGAACCTTATATCTTTTCTTCGGCGGCGACCCGGAAACAGCGCATGCGATTCACGGTTTCGGTATGGGCGCTTCTTCGGTGGCGTTGTTTTCGCGTGTTGGCGGCGGTATTTTTACCAAGAGTGCCGATGTCGGTGCTGATCTGGTCGGCAAGGTGGAGGCCGGAATTCCCGAAGACGATCCGCGCAATCCGGGTGTGATTGCCGATAATGTCGGCGATAATGTCGGTGATGTGGCGGGCATGGGTTCGGATATTTTCGAATCCTACTGCGGTGCGATGATTGCCACGATTGCCATGGCTTCGACGATGACGGCGGATGTTCTCGATCCGTTAGGGACGCAACAGGCATTGATGTTTTTGCCGTTGGCGCTGGCTTCGGCAGGTCTGATTAGCTCGGTGCTCGGTATTGTGTTGGTGCGTTTGTTTGCCAATCGTGATCCGCAGTTGGCGTTGCGTATCGGCACTGTCGGTGCATCGGTGCTGTTTATTGTCGCCGCATGGTTTGTGGTTGCCATGGCAGGCATAGCGCCGGGGGTTTGGGGCGCGGTGTTCGCCGGAGCGTTTGGCGGCATTATTATCGGTTTGGTGACCGAATATTATACAGGTGGCAAGCCGGTGCGCGATATTGCCGCTGCTGGCGATACCGGGCCGGCGACGGTGATGATTTCCGGTTTAGCGATTGGTATGGAATCGGTGGTGGTTCCTGTGCTGACCATTTGCGCCATTATTTTTGCATCGACACAATTGTGTGGCATTTACGGTGTCGGTATTGCCGCAGTCGGTATGCTGGCCACGGTGGGCATGACCATGGCCATCGATGCCTACGGGCCGGTGGCGGATAATGCCGGCGGCATTGCCGAAATGTCCGGCATGGGTGAAGAAACGCGAAAAATTACCGACTCGCTGGACGAACTCGGCAATACCACGGCGGCAATCGGCAAGGGTTTTGCCATTGGCGCAGCGGCATTGGCGGCACTGGCGATTACCTCGGCCTACCATCAAACCGTTGCCATCCACGTTCCCGATTTCGCACTGGAATTGAACAATCCGATGGTACTTATCGGCATGTTTATCGGCGGTATTTTCCCATTCTTGGTCGCCGCACTGACGATGACGGCGGTGGGCGATGCCGCCTTCGATATGATTAAAGAAATCCGCCGTCAGTTTCACGAGATTCCCGGTTTGATGGAGGGAAAAGCTGATCCGGATTATGAACGCTGCATTGATATTGCCACCACCGCCGCCTTGAAACGCATGGTGCTGCCCGGTGTGCTGGCGGTTGCCGCACCTGTGGTGGTTGGTTTCGGCCTCGGCCCTGAATCGCTGGGCGGCATGCTCGGCGGCGCGTTAATTTGCTGCGTATTGCTGGCCTTAACGATGGCCAATGCTGGTGGCGCGTGGGATAACGCCAAAAAACACGTTGAAAAAGGCTATCACGGCGGCAAGGGCTCGGATGCCCACACCGCGACGGTGGTCGGCGATACGGTCGGCGATCCGTTCAAAGACACCTCCGGGCCGTCGATGAATATTCTGATTAATGTGATGGCGATTGTGTCGCTGGTGATTGCGCCGCTGCTTGGCTGAGGCGCTGCCGTTGATTCCGCATCTGTGTTAAAAAACGACTTCCCGGATGAATTCCCGCTGCGCGGCGGGCTGATTTATTTGAATCACGCGGCGGTCGGTGTGTGGCCGCAGCGCACGGCGGCAGCCGTTAAACAATTCGCCGATGAAAACATGCAGCAGGGCGCAGCCGATTACCCGCGCTGGATGCAGGCCGAATGTCGGTTGCGTGTTCAATTCTCCAATCTGCTCGGTACAGATTCTGCCGATGACATCGCACTGGTGAAAAACACCTCCGAAGGTTTATCGCTGCTGGCCTACGGCCTAGATTGGCAGAGCGGCGATACGATTGTTTCCACCGATCAGGAGTTCCCGTCCAATCGCATTGTTTGGCAATCGTTGCAAAATCAGGGCGTTGAACTGCGGCTTGCCGACATTTCCGGCGACGATCCCGAAGCAGCGATTCTAGCGCTTTGCGATGCCAAAACCCGGCTGCTGACGGTCAG
>JAJRWP010000132.1 GCA_021545645.1 Zetaproteobacteria bacterium
CATCAAGGCCTCGCGCTCGCGTTGTTTATCGACATGAAATGGTGAGGCATTCAGATTGACAAGCACATCGCGCGCCTGTGCAGCAGCGCTTTCGGCCACTGCATCGTCCCACAAATCCTCGCAAATACCGATACCGATACGCCAGCCGTGAACGGCAAACACATCCGGCCCCTGCCCTTCGGAAAAATAACGCCGCTCATCGAACACACCGTAATTGGGCAGGGATTTTTTATCGTAACAACCGATAGCTTGGCCGCAACTGGCCAATGTCGCACTGTTGTACAAACCATCATGCACACGGCGCGGATGACCGAATATGGTCACCACTTGACCGCTGTTGGCGACAATCTGCGCCACCGCTTGTTCCACTTCATGCATAAAAGCATCGCGCAGCAGCAAATCTTCGGGCGGATAGCCGGTTAAGGTCAGCTCGGGACAAACCAGAATATCGCAACGCGCATCTTCAGCACGCTGCATCGCATCCATCAGCAAACGGGTATTGCCTGCAATATCGCC
This sequence comes from Zetaproteobacteria bacterium, assembly GCA_021545645.1. Classification (GTDB taxonomy): domain Bacteria; phylum Pseudomonadota; class Zetaproteobacteria; order Mariprofundales; family Mariprofundaceae; genus UBA1543. The sequence goes on from JAJRWP010000132.1 coordinate 517, forward strand.
AACCCGCAGCGCCATCTGCGCCATCATAATTTTCAAGTCCTTCCCTCCGCCCTCAATCTATCCGTTTGTATGTACACGCCAAGCGGGCAACACCACGCACAGCGACAGATACTAACATGCAAACGCATCAACCGCTCCGCGATACGAACATTGCATCGCCGTAAGAATAAAATCTGTAGCCGTTTTCAATCGCATGCCGGTATGCAGCCATCACCGGCGCATGCCCGGCCAGCGCGCAGACCAGCATCAACAATGTCGAACGCGGCAAGTGAAAATTGGTCAACAACGCATCGACGATACGGAAATCATATCCCGGCGTGATAAATAAATCCGTGCGCCCGCTACCGGCAATCAGTTCTCCGCCCTGCCCGGCGGCCTCCAAGGTTCGCAAACTGGTTGTGCCGACCGCCACCACCCGCCGCCCCTCGCGGCGCGCCAAATTCACCTGATCGGCAGCATCCTGCGGCACAATATACGCCTCTTCATGCATGTGATGCGCGGCAATATTGTCAACCTGCACCGGCTGAAACGTGCCGGGACCGACATGCAAGGTAATGTGTGCAAATATCGCCCCTGCCGTCTGCATCGCAGCCATCAATTCGGCGCTCAAATGCAGCCCGGCGGTAGGTGCGGCCACCGCCCCGGCATGACGCGCAAACACCGTCTGGTAACGGTTTTTATCCTCGTCGCTGTCCGGCCTGTCGATATACGGCGGCAGCGGCATATGACCGTGCGCCTCAATCGCCGCCGCTACATCGTCGGCAATCAGGCGCACTTCGACCTGCTTGCCGTCGCGGCGCAGAATTTCGCCGCTAAAACCCTCGCCGATTTCGATACAGTCACCTGCTTTTAACGGTTTATTGGCTTTGCCCCAGGCCAGCCAAATATCACATTCGCCCTGCGCCTCAAGCAGCAACAATTCGACCTTGCCACCGCTCTTTTTGCGTCCGAACAGGCGTGCCGGAATCACTTTGGTATCGTTAATCACCCACACATCGCCCGGCTGTACCAATGCGGGTAAATCGCGGATGTTTGCATCGCGTAAACCACTATTCCCGCGATGATTCCCCGCAGGCAACAGCAAACGCGCCGCATCGCGTCCGGCGAGCGGTTTGCGGGCAATCATTTCCGCCGGTAACTGGTAATCGAAATCGATGAGTTTCACGATGCCAAGCCTACATCAGCAGCAAGCGCTACCGCCACACTTGCCGTTCATGCTTGGTCTTTATTCATCCCTGCCGTCCAATTTTTCAAGCACCTGTCGTATTTGCGTGCGCAATATCTCGATCCGGTAGGGTTTTTGTACAAAACCATCCAATTCATCTTCGGCAAAGGCGCTGGTGACCTCCTTTTCGTTATAACCGGAGGAAAGCAGCACGCGCACATGCGGATCAATGTCGCGCAGCTTGAGAAAACAGCCCAAACCATCAAGTTTCGGCATGGTCATATCGAGTAAAACCAGTGCAATCGCTTGGCTATGACGGCGATACACATCCACAGCTTCTTCGCCATCGCCAGCCTGCATGGTCTGAAAACCCATTTCTTCCAGCATCATCACCGCTGCCTCGCGCACATCGATTTCATCGTCCACAACCAACACCGTGCCTGTCGGACACCATTCGACAGCATCATCCTCAACTTCAACGTCATCACCAACCACACCGTCCGAAGGCGGCAATAGAATACGGAAAACCGTCCCTACGCCCGGCTTCGATTTGACGATAATCGCACCATGATGCCCGCGCACAATGCCCAGCACAGCACTCATACCCAATCCGCGACCGGTAAATTTAGTGGTGTAGAAAGGATCGAACAGTTTTTTCTTTGTCTCCTCGCTCATGCCGCAACCACTATCCTGCACCTCAAGAAAAACATAACGTCCCGGTTGCAAATCTTCGCCGGTACTGCTTTTCTCCAATTCGTACGCATCCACCTGCACCTCCCCGGTGCGTAGCGTAATCACCCCCGCTGCCTTGCCGATCGCATCGGAGGCGTTGATGACCAAATTCATCATTACCTGCTGCAACTGCGTAGTATCGACCTGCACTGTGGGGATTTTTTCATTCAGGTCAAAATCAAGTTGAATATCTTTACCAATCGACACCTGCAACAAATTGGCCGTTTCGCGCAGCATCAGCGAAAGATTCACCGGTTTAATAATAAAATGGCCTTTTCCTGAATAAGCGAGCATTTGTTTACACAGTTCGGCGGCGCGATTTGAAGAACGTTCAATACGGTCAAGAAACTTCACCGCCTGCTCGTTTTCGGAAAATTTCATTCTGGCCAACGATGCATGGCCCAGAATAGCGGTAAGAATATTGTTAAAATCGTGTGCGATGCCGCCAGCCAACACGCCTAAACTCTCCAGCCGCTGGCTATGCTCCATTTTTTCCTGTTGCCGACGTTCATCGGTAACATCGCGATCCACACACACATGGTATTGCGTTAATCCGCGCTGAATCACCGGCGAAACCCGCCGCTCGACAATACGCGCCGAACCATCGGAACGGCACAAGCTCAACTCGCCGTGCCAACTGCCTCCCGCATTCAACGTCGTTATAATCTCTTCAGACAACACATCGCCGCGCTTACCACCACGAATCTCCGCCGCATACAAGCCAAGAATATCCGCCAAGGCAATATCCGTCATACGCGCCGTCGCCTGATTGGCATAAACAATCTTACCTGTCGAATCGGTAATAAAAACACCTTCGGGGGACTGTTCGACGGCAACCCGCAAGCGTTCGCTTTCCTCTTCTGCCTGCTTGCGCAAGGAAATATCGCGGGCCACCACCAGCACAGCATCCTCGCCTTCTTCTTTAAACCGGCAGCCTTCCACCTCGGCCACAAAACTTTCCCCGTCCATGCGCAGCAAGCGCTCTTCGCAAAGTGGCAACAGCCCATCCGCAGACATCGCCTGACGAACACGCTTTTCTACCCATGGCCGATCGTCCGGATGTACTAGGTCAATCACCAGTTTACCCTTAAAATCTACATCGGAGAACACCCTGAACATATCCACTGCAGCATCATTATAATAACTTATTTTGCCTTTCCTATGGACAATAATCGCATCGGGAATCACGTTAAAAAGCTGGCGGTAACGGGTCTCGGAAATATTTAATTCCCGTGCCGAACGGCGATTCACGCCCTCCAGCATAAACACCATCAGCATGACCACGACAATCATCGTCAGCATCACCCCAAGCAAGGTGAAACGCATATTATTAAACAATCCGTAAGCGTCGGCCACATCCATTTTAGCAGCCATGCCGTAAGCTTCTTTTGCATTCCAAATCCATGCCGAGACAACCGGAACACCGCGATAATCGGCATGGCCGGTCAAATCGATACCGGATTCACCGCCAACAGCATACGCGGCCATATAAGTCAGTGGGTGGCTGGTATAATCGGCAGGCAGTTTTTTTTCTGCCGACTGATTCAGCGTGGATAAATTCACGCCCGGATTGCGTAAGATAAAATTCAACACACTGCTGTGGCCGCTTTTAAGCAGGCCGCTACGCTGCAACACATCTTCAAAGCGACTCTCCGTCAGTAAACGCCCCTGCGCATCGAAAAGCACGACTTCCAAGCTCCTGCCGCTGCGCGCCAATCGGGCATAATGGGAAAACTCACCTTCGGGACGAATACGAAAAGCTAGCGCCGCCACAATCTTGCCCGCAGCATCGCGAACCGGCGCACCGACAAACATGGTCGACATCCCCTCCCGTAAAACCCCAAAGGCATCGCGTAGCGGCACATCGGACCGTTGCGGCAGACTGATGGCTGTTTCTCCGGAAAAAACACGGCGCAAAAAACCACCATGCGCCGCCAGAAGATTGACACTGCCCAGATTAGCATCGCGCATCGAACCGATGGAAATGGCATCGGTGGTAATGAGAAAAAAACCGGCATAACCGTATTGATTGATAACCGGGGCCATGATTTCGCGCAAACGCTTTTGCAACGGGTGTTTGGCCAGCACATCCGGCGAACG
>JAJRWP010000133.1 GCA_021545645.1 Zetaproteobacteria bacterium
CCACACGCCGTCGTCGCTTTCCCAACGCCCGTCAATCATCATGCCCATCAGACTTGCTCGCCCCACGCTTCGCCCCAACGGGTGAAGGCGAATTCGCCAATCGGCTTGCGCCGCCGCTCAGCCGTTTCAATGTCCTGATATGGCTGCGAAAGCAACGATAAATCACCGGAATAACCCAAAGCTGTGACACTCATCAGCGTCACATCATCGGGTATCGAAAAAGCCGCTTTCGCCGCTTCATCATCAAAACCGCCCATCGGATGCGTGATCAACCCTTCGCCGACCGCCTGCAATGCAAACGACATCATCGCCTGACCGGTATCGTATTGGCCCCAGCGATTTACCTTGCCGTTTTTTACAAACTTTTGCGCTGCACAAGCAAGAACCAGCACCGGCGCGCGCTGCGCCCACTGCTGATTCGCTTCCACCAGCACGTCCAACATCTGCTGCCAGCCTTCGGGGTTTCTCGACTTATCGGCAACAATAAAGCGCCACGGTTCATCACCGAAACAAGACGACGACCAACGCGCCGCTTCCAAACATGCAGCCAGTTTTTCCGTTTCAACTGCGCGATTTCCGTCAAAAGCACGCGGGCTCCAACGTCCGGCGATAAGCGGGTGGATGTTGCATGCGCTATTCTGTCTTGTTTGGCTCATCGCCTATAACTCTGCATGCGAACCGTCGCAAAACGGTGGGTTTTTACTGTGTTTGCACTGGCACAAGGCAACGGTTTTCTTTTCACTGATTTCAAACACCTTGGGCGTAAATTCACTGCCTTCGTGCGAACCGTCGCAGAACGGCTGATTGTCCGATTTTCCGCAGGCGCACCAGTAATAAGTGCCGGGTTCGAGTTCGAGCACGGCGGGTTCTTTGGCGACAATGTTAGCTTCGTTCATATTCAACTCCTTTGTTGTTGTCAATATCAGAACAATTTCGTGCGCACGCCTTCGATGGATAAAAACAGCTGAATGTTTTCAGCAACCGCACCCAACATACCAGCCTTCTTCATTTTGTAGTCGGACAGATGCAGCACCGCATGCCCTTCGAAACCGCGCCGGTAACCGCCCCATGGGTCCGGACCGGTACCGATTTGCGTGACCTGGATGGCAATATTTTTACTGATGCCGCGTAGCGTCAATATGCCGTGCACAATGCCCGTGTTCTTGCCTGTTTTTTCATAAAATGTGCTGGTAAACGTGGCCGTTGGATATTTAGCAACATCGAAAAAGTCGGCGCTGCGCAGGTGTTTGTTGCGTTCGGCATGGTTGGTATCAAGACTGGCCATGTCGATGGTCACCGACACACTGTTTTTTTCAGGCTTACGTTCGTCGTAACTAAAGTGGCCGTCGAATGTACGAAATGAGCCAAGCAACCAGCTATAACCAAGGTGTTTAAGCTTGAACTGGATGAAAGCATGCTGCCCTTTGATGTCAAAATCGTATTGTTCGGCGCTTGCCGTGGATGAAAATCCGACTGCCGAAAAACCGATAGCCATCAGCAATGCCGCTGCAAATAGTTTATTTTTCACGATAAAACCTCCTTGTGTGTTTTCTTGATGCCAAGCATACGAAGCAGGGTATTATCCCGATCCATAAAGTGGTGTTTGAGTGCCGCAGCACTGTGCATAGCAGCCAAAGCCATCACTGCCCAAGCCAGCAACCAATGACTCGTCCCAATCCAATCGGCCTGTTGTTTATCGAAACTGAATGTCGCCGGAACCGTGAACCAACCGAACACATCAATGCCCACACCTTCGGCAGTCGGAATCAGATAACCGCTCAGCAGCAACGCAAATAACAGCAGGTAGTGCAGGCGATGCACAGCCAAGGCAATCCTTTTCTCCCACCACAAACCCGCCAATGCCGGACGCACATTGATCTGCCGCCAAATGAAACGAAACACAAGCAAAAACAGCAACAACATGCCGAGCGATTTATGCACATCCGGGGCGCGGTGATACCACGCATCGTAGTAGGTAAGCTCGACCATCCACAAACCGAGCCCGAACATGGCAAAGATAAAAACGGCCATCAGCCAATGCAAAATAATGGCCAGCCAGCCGTAGTGAGCCACATCGTTTTTCAGCATACCAACCCGCGATAAAGCAGTTGAATCAGCCGTGTAAGATCCGCTTCCAGCAGCGCTAGTTCGTTGTATTTAAGATTAACCGGGTTGTTGTAACGCAGCATGGCCTGATGCATGTCGTAAGCCACTTGCTGCGCATCACAATCTGCAAAACATCCCTGCGCAATACCGCGCCTGATAATGGCCTCAAGCGCATCAATGACCCGCACTTCGTAATCAAGCAACAGGTCACGATGGCGGCTATTAATCAGGCTCATCATGTCGAATAAATGCCTAGTATCGGCGTAATGGGCATGACCAATGCGCAAACGGGTAAGTAGAAAAGCCTGCAATGCCGCCAGCGCATCATCCTCTTTGGCGGCTGCGCCAATGCCCCGATCCAGCTTGACCTGCAGGCTGCGCTGCATGCTTGCCAAGGCAATCGCTTCTTTATTTTTGAAATACCGGTACAGATTTCCGACACTCATGCCGCAATCTGTAGCGATTTCGGCCATCGTCGTTTTGCTGTAACCGTAATCGGCAAAACGGGCGTCGGCAGCATCAAGAATACAACCACAGGGGCTAGGCATGGGTACAAGCCTGCCGGTGTGAATAATGAATATCAAGTTACAATATTCACACCGGTCAAGAGCGCTGATTTATACCGTCGGCTTACGCCAATGTATCGTCGGCAACGTGGTAGCGTGGATCTTCCTCGATATTGACCTCGACCAGATCACCAGCCTCTTTAAGCAGCCGGCGGCATTCCGGCGATAAATGGCGCAATACCAGATGCTTGCCTGCTTTAGTGAAGCGTTCGGCCAGCGTATCAATCGCTTCGATGGCCGAATGATCGGCAACCCGCGAGTGGGCAAAATCGATAATCACCGCATCCGGGTCGTTTTTCGGATCAAATAACTCGGAAAAACGGTGTGTGGAGGCAAAAAATAATGGCCCGTGCAAGGCATAAATGCGCAGCGGCTTGCCATCCACCTGTTCGTCACGCGGAATAACGTGAATATATCGCGCTTGCTTCCAAGCAAAAACCAGCGCCGTCGCCACAACGCCGACCATCACCGCCACCGCTAAATCGGTAAACACGGTGACCACGGCAACCAGAATACCGACAAAAGAATCCTCTGGGGGAATCTTTTTCAGCATATTAAAGCTTCCCCACTCAAACGTGCCAATGACCACCATAAACATCAGCCCGACCAGTGCGGCGACTGGAATCATCTCAATCAGCGGCGAGGCGAATAGAATAAACGAAAGCAGGAAAAGGGCTGCGGCAATACCGGAAAGATTGCGCAAACCGCCGGATGAGATGTTAATCATCGTCTGCCCAATCATCGCGCAACCACCCATACCGCCGAAAAATCCAGTCACAGTATTGGCCACACCCTGACCAATCGACACCCGATTGCCCTGACCACGGGTTTCGGTTATCTCATCGACAACGCTCATCGTCAGCAACGATTCCAACAAGCCGATACCAGCCAAAATAACCGCATAAGGTACGATAATGCCAAGGGTTTCCAG
>JAJRWP010000134.1 GCA_021545645.1 Zetaproteobacteria bacterium
TCGAACAATATCGATACCAATTCGCGCCTGTGTATGTCTTCGGCGGTGGCCGGTTATAAGCGCGCCTTCGGTGCCGACGGGCCGCCGACTTGTTATGCCGATATTGAATTGGCTGGGTCTTATTTTATTATCGGAGCCAATCCGGCCTACGCGCATCCGATTGTTTTTCGCCGCATGGAAGCGGCCAAAGAGGCCAATCCGGATTTGAAAATCGTGGTCGCCGATCCGCGCCGCACCGATACCTGCTCGATTGCCGATTTGTATTTACCGCTGAAACCGGGAACCGATGTGCCGCTGTTGCAGGCCATGCTCAATGTGCTGATTTGGGAAGGTTTGACCGATCGGGATTATATCGACCGACACACGCAGGGTTTCGATGCGGCGTGCGCACGTGCGCACGCGATGACGCCGCGCAAGGCGGCGGATATTTGCGGTCTGGATGCGGCCGATATTGTCAAAGCGGCGTTGTGGTTTGCCGAGAATAAAACCCTGTCATTCTGGACCATGGGCATGAATCAATCCACCTCCGGAACGGATAAAAACAATGCCTTGCTGAACCTGCATTTGGCCACCGGACAGGTCGGCAAACCCGGTTGCGGGCCGTTTTCTTTAACCGGACAACCGAATGCGATGGGTGGCCGGGAAGTTGGCGGTTTGGCCAATATGCTGGCCGCGCATCGCGATTATACGAATCCGCAACATCGTAAAGAAGTGGCCGATTATTGGGGTGTGGATGCGGTTTCCGAAAAGCCGGGTCTGACGGCCACCGAATTGTTCGCAGCGCTGGAAGCGGGGACGGTGAAAGCGGTGTGGATTGCATGCACCAATCCGGTGGTGTCGATGCCGGATGCCAAACGCGCCGAAGCCGCGTTGAAAAAGGCCGAATTGGTGATGGTTTCCGATGCCTATCACCCGACCGATACCACGCAAGTCGCGCATGTCCTGTTCCCCGCCGCCGGTTGGGCGGAAAAAGAGGGTACAGTGACCAATTCGGAACGCGCCATCACCCTTTTGCAGCAGGCGATTCCCGCTGCCGGGGTGAGCAGGCCGGATTGGCAGATTGCCGCCGATTTTGCGCGAAAGCTCGGCAATGCTCTGGAGCGGGATTGGTCCGCCGCGTTTGCTTTTGAGAATACGGAAAGCGTGTTTAACGAACATTGCGGCCTGACTGCGGGCATGGATATTGATATTAGCGGCTTGTCGTATGCGCTTCTTGATGAACAAGGGCCGCAGCAATGGCCGTTTCCGGAAGGCGCGGCGGCAGGTGTATCCCGTTTGTATGCAAGCGGTGAATTTGAAACAGACGACGGTAAGGCCCGTTTTATCGATGTGATTTACCGGCCGGTAGCCGAGCCGACCGATGCGGATTATCCGCTGTCCTTGACCACGGGACGCATTCGCGATCAGTGGCACACCATGACCAAAACCGGCAATGTGCCGCAGTTGATGCAGCATGTGTCCGTACCGACGCTGCAAATCCATCCCGACGACGCCGCTGCGCGCGATATTGCCGAGGATGATTTGGTGCGCGTGGCATCAAGACGTGGCGAGGTGATTGTGCCGGTGCAAATCAGCCGCGATGTGCGCAGTGGTTTGGTATTTCTGCCCATGCACTGGGGCGAAATGACGGCGCGTGCCGGGCGGGCGAACAGTTTAACGCAATCGGCAATCGATCCGGTCTCCAAAGAGCCGGAATTCAAGCATGCTGCGGTGCAGATTGCGCGTTTTGAACCGACATGGCGTGGTAAAATGTTAATTGCAGGCCAACATATCAAGCTGGGCCGCAAAATGATCGAAGGTTATACCTACGGCGTGGTTTCTTGCATGGGCAGCGATCATCCGGTGACGGTGGTGGAGTTGGCGTGTACCAAAGCACTGTCACCTGAAAAATATAAACGCTTGGATCAGATGCTGGAGCAGGGCCGAAGTATTGAAACCCTGACCTATTCGGATCGTAAACACGGGATGAATCGCAAGGCGTGGCTGGAAGACGGGCATTTGATGGCGGTGCGCTGGGTGGGTGGCGATATTGTTGAGGCGCAGTGGTTGTGCAAGCTGATGCTGGAAGGCCGCGATGTTGGCGAGTTGCGTCCGTATTTGTTATCGCCGGGTGGGCCGGTTAATAAAGAAGACACCAAGGGTAAGATTATTTGCGCCTGCCAGAATATCGGCGAGTTGGAATTGAAAGCCGTGATTCGGGACGGCGCGGATTCGATTGATGCAATCAAAGCATGCACGATGGCCGGGACCGGCTGCGGTTCGTGCGTTCCGGAGATAAAGCGCCTGCTGCCGAATAGCTGAAAACATCTGCTGATTTCCTGCCGCTGACAGCATCATGATTTCCAATAACATATATTATATATACATCAATTACCTGAGTAAAATACATGGTTGTTGTGCCCTTACAGCATATTACAATGCATACGCTTGCAAAAAACACGTATGAGAAGGGTTTATGTCTTTCGCAGATCTACATCGCCGGGGCTTTCTGAGACTGCAGCCGGATGCGCGCATGCATCCAATCCGACCGCCTTGGGCGCTGAGCGAAGATGCCTTTCAGGATGCCTGCACACGCTGTGGCGATTGCATCGAAACATGCCCTGAAAAAATATTGCTTCGCGAAGGTGTGAACGGCTATCCGCGCATCGATTTCAAACGCGGTGCATGCACCTTTTGCGCCGATTGTGTCGCGCACTGCCCGACCACGGCATTGAATCGTTCGCAAACATCCCCGTGGACGATGAAAGCGCATATCGGCGATGCCTGCTTGGCGGCGCAGCAGGTGATTTGCACAAGCTGTGCCGAGCAGTACGAGGCTGATGCCATCTCGTTTACGCCCCTTGTCGGTGCGGTTGCACAAGCACAAATAAATTTGCATGCCTGCACCGGTTGCGGCGCTTGTGTCGCGTCATGTCCGGGGCAGACGATTGAGGTGTATGCGTGAGCAGCGGACAACAAAACATTGAAGAGCCGGTGGGTTGCATTGTTGGGGCGGTGGTGCAGTTGAAGCCGGATGCTGGTGATGACGTTTGTCGGCGATTGGCAAGCTGTACCGGCGTTGATATTTATGGGCAAGACGAGCAATCGCGGGTGGTGATTACCATGCAGGCGGAGACCAGCAGGGCGGTCATGAAACTAAGCGAACACATTCAGAATCTCGCTGGTGTTTTGTATGTGACACCGGTTTATCAACACTGCGAAGAGAATCAAAACAATGAAAAAGACGGAGGATGGACATGGCGCTAACCCGAAGAACGTTCCTCAAATCAAGTGCGGCTACGGCAGCGGCGGCATCAATCAATATGAGTCTGCCCGGCGTGGTGCAGGCGATGGATTTCGATGCCGAAGCCAACCGGATTCGCTGGGATAAAGCGCCGTGCCGGTTTTGCGGTGTTGGCTGCAGTGTGATGGTGGGTACGAAAGACAATCGCATTGTTGCTACGCAGGCCGATGCAAAATCGGAAGTGAATCGCGGTATTAACTGCATCAAAGGCTATTTTCTATCCAAAATTATGTACGGCAAGGATCGTTTAACGACGCCGCTGTTGCGTATGAAAGGCGGTAAATTTCATAAAGATGGCGAATTTACGCCGGTCTCATGGGATGTGGCGTTCGACATTATGGCCGAAAAATGGAAACAGACCTTGAAGAAAAAGGGGCCTGAAGCGATTGGCATGTTCGGCTCCGGGCAATGGACGATTATGGAAGGTTATGCGGCTTCCAAATTGATGAAAGCGGGATTTCGCTCCAATAATATCGACCCGAATGCGCGGCATTGCATGGCTTCGGCGGTTGGTGCGTTTATGCGCGCTTTCGGCTCCGATGAGCCGATGGGGTGTTACGATGATTTGGAGCATGCCGATGCGTTTGTGTTGTGGGGCTCGAACATGGCCGAAATGCACCCGATTTTGTGGACGCGCATTACCGATACGCGCCTGAGCAAGCCGGATTGCGAAGTGCATGTGTTATCCACTTATGAACACCGCTGCTTTGATTTGGGCGATAACAATATGGTGTTTACGCCGCAGACGGACATGGTGATTTTGAATTATATCGCCAATTATATTATCACGCACAAGGCATACGATCAGAAGTTCCTCGATAAACATGTGAATTTTAAAACAACAGCGACGGACATTGGTTATGGCCTAAGGCCGGAGCATGCGCTGGAGAAAAAAGCGAAAAATCCCGGCAAGGGCAAATTGTCCGGCAGTTCGTTGGCTGAATTCGCCAAGCTGGTCAAGCCGTACACGCTGCAATATGCCGCCGAATTATCGGGTGTGCCAAAAGCCAAACTGCTGCGTCTGGCCAAGTTGTATGCCGATCCGAACAAGAAAATCACTTCGCTGTGGACGATGGGTTTCAACCAGCATACACGCGGCGTTTGGACCAACGGGTTGCTGTATAATATTCATTTGCTGATGGGTAAAATTTCCGAACCCGGCAACAGTCCGTTTTCGTTGACCGGCCAGCCTTCGGCTTGCGGTACGGCACGCGAGGTGGGCACGTTTTCGCATCGTTTGCCTGCCGATTTACTGGTCAAAAAGAAAGCGCACCGCGATTTTGCCGAAAAAGTCTGGAAATTGCCGCCGGGAACCATTCCGGCCAAACCGGGTTTCCACGCCGTGCAGCATAATCGCAAATTGAAAGACGGTGTGATCAACGCTTATTGGTCGATGTGCAACAACAATGTGCAGGCGGCAGCCAATATGAATGAAGAAACGCTGCCGGGCTGGCGCAATCCGGATAATTTTATTGTCGTGTCCGATCCGTATCCCACGGTGTCGGCGATGGCTGCCGATTTGATTTTACCGACGGCGATGTGGGTGGAAAAAGAGGGCGCGTACGGCAATGCCGAACGGCGAACGCAGGTTTGGCGGCAGCAGGTGAAAGCGCCGGAAGGGGCAAAATCGGATTTGTGGCAATTGATGGAGTTTGCCAAGCGTTTTAAGGTGAACGAAGTGTGGCCGGGTGAGTTGATCGCCAAAAGCCCCGAATACCGGAATAAAACGCTATACGATGTGCTGTATCGCAATGGTCATGTCGATGAATTTCCGGCTCAAAAAATCACCGATGAGGCCGGCAATGTTTACGCCAACGATGAAATGGTGCATTTCGGTTTTTATGTGCAGAAGGGCTTGTTTGAAGAATACCGCTATTTCGGCACGCACGGTCCGAAAAAAGGCCATAACTTGGCCGCATACGATCAGTTGCACACAAAACGCGGCATGCGCTGGCCTGTGGTCAACGGCAAGGAAACGAAATGGCGTTATCGCGAGGGTTCCGACCCGTTTGTTCCGGCGGGTAAAGGATTGTATTTTTACGGTAAGAAAGACGGCAAAGCCAATATTATTTTTGCGCCGTACGAACAGCCGCCGGAAATGCCCGATGCAACATTCGATATGTGGTTGTGTACTGGCCGTGTACTCGAACACTGGCATTCGGGAAGCATGACGCAGCGGGTTCCCGAGTTGTACAAGGCGGTTCCGGATGCGCAAATCTTTATGCATCCCGAAGATGCGGAGAAGCGCGGCCTTAAACGCGGTCAGTTGGCCAAGGTGCAAAGCAGGCGTGGTGAAATCACCGCCTTGGTTGAAACACGCGGGCGCAATAAACCGCCAGTCGGCTTGGTATTCGTTCCTTGGTTCGATGCCCGTCGTTTGATCAATAAGGTGACGCTGGATGCAACCGATCCGTTATCCAAGCAAACAGATTATAAAAAATGCGCTATTCGCATTGTCAAAGCATAGGAGGCTGTTATGAAAAAAACCGTATGGACGATGGCCTTGCTTTTAATCGGTTCTTCTGTGGTGTGGGCGGCTTCCGATGGCGTTCAATCGTTACGCGGCGATGCGGCATTGGCTGCAGCATCTGCGCCGACATCAGACAAAACATGGTATGACGGCGATGGCAAAATCGTCCGGCAATACGCCCAGCAACCGCCGCTTATTCCGCATGCGATAGAGGATTTTAGCATTGATCGCGACGGCAATGCCTGTTTGAGCTGCCATAATTGGAATTCGGAAATGCCGGGGGCGACCAAAGTGGCGGTGTCGCATTTTCTGAACCGGAAGAATCAGGCGTTGGCCAATATTTCGCCGCGCCGTTATTTCTGCACGCAATGCCATGTACCGCAAAAAAACGCACCGCCTTTGATTGCCAATATATTCAAGTCTTTGGGTGATTAGTCATGTGTTTTCCAAAAATAAGGAGCGATTGAATATGTTAAAGAAAACAACTTTATTGCTGATAGTTTTTTGTTTTTCAGGATTAAGCTATGCCGCAGAATGGACGACTTCGGCGGATTTACGCGAGCGTTATCAGTCGTTTAGTAATTTTAATTTCAATTCGGCGGTGGATAACGACAGATGGGAATTCGATTCGCGCCTGTATGTGAAAGCAAAGGGCGATTTCGGGCATGGTTTGAGTGTATTCCTGCAACCGCAGGCAGTGATAATCAAAAACAACAGCGCCGCCAACGGCACGCAGGATTTTTCGCAAGCCGATCTCTTGCAGGCTTATGTGCAGTACAATATCGGTGATTTCGGCATGCGTTTGGGTCGTCAGCAGTTGGTTTATGGCGATCAGCGTTTGTTGGGTCATTTGGGTTGGAAAGATGTGGCGCGCACCTTTGACGGTGTGAAGGGCATGTATGCTGCCGGGCCGGTGAAGCTGGATGTGTTTGCCGTGCATCCGGCGGATATTGTTAGCATGACACCGAACAGCACAACGCCACAGGGGAAATCACTGGTGACGTGGGAGGATCGGCGGCTTATCGGTGCGTACGGCACGTATAATTTTGCGGCCAAAAGCGGTGTTGATGCGTATTTCATCAATTGGCATCACAATCAGCAGGCTGCGGTCGGTAAAGGACGCAATCTGAATACCTTTGGTACACGCTTGTTCGGCAAATGGCATGGTTTTGACGGCACGGCGGAGGCTGTTTTTCAGCGCGGCACATGGGCCAATAATATATCGCAAAGCGCTTCGGCGTATGCCGTAAAAGCTGGTTATAGCTTTGCTTTTTGGAAAACACGCTTGGGTGTGGAATACGATTTCAGTCCCGGCGACGACAAAACCGATGCAACGACGCATAAAACGTTTGTTTTCCCGTTCCACACGAACCACATGCACTACGGCGAAATGGATTTCTTCTCCTGGGCGAACATGAAAGATCTGCGCCTGTCGCTAAAAACTTCGCCGCTCAAAGGCCTGAGTTTGATCGGTAATGTGCATTTTCTGTCGCTGGATAAAGCGACTGGCGATTGGTTGAATGTTGTGGGTACAGGCAATGTGTTTGCCGGTGCGCCGGGTTACACAGAAACCAAGGCTGGCAACGAAATTGATGTGAAACTGGTGTACAAGGTTGCGGCGATTAAGGGGCTGAAGCTGGTCAGTTTATACGGCATATTTAATCCGGGTGCGGCTGTTTCCGAGCGCAACGGCGGCAAAGCCGATGCGGCCAAATTTGGCTATTTGATTGCGCAATATGTATTCTGAGCGAATGATTGCCGGAAGTGTTCATCCCGATAGCCATCCCGATGGTTGAAGCCACGCCGATTCGTTTTTTTGAGGCTGTGCCGCCGGATGGCAATCTGACGGATCGTTTTGGCCGTGGGCTTAATTATTTGCGTATTTCGGTGACTGACCGCTGCAATATGCGCTGCGATTATTGCCGGCCCGATGCCGATGCCTATAAGGCCGAATCGCATGCTCAGATTTTACGTTACGAAGAAATCGAGCGCATTGTGCGTATCGCGGCTGGCATGGGCGTGAA
>JAJRWP010000135.1 GCA_021545645.1 Zetaproteobacteria bacterium
GATACACCTGCCTTCAAAGGTGTGTTCGAGGCGGCGGCCACCGTTGCCGGAACCGGCCTGGCAGCGCTCGAATCGGTGATTAACGGCGATTATCCGCGCTGTTTTATTCCGATTTCGGGTCTGCATCATGCCAAACGCAATTCCGCTGCCGGATTTTGTGTGTTCAACGATGCTGGTGTACTGATTGAGGCGTTGCGCGCCGTGTACGGCATCAAACGCATCGCCTATGTCGATATCGATGCGCATCACGGCGACGGCGTGTTTTATGCGTTTGAATCCGATGCCGATGTGTGCATTGCCGATATGCACGAGGATGGCCGTTATTTGTATCCGGGAACTGGATTCGCCGGTGAAACAGGCACAGGAAATGCCCAAGGCACAAAATTAAACCTGCCGTTGATGCCAGAAGCTGATGACACCGATTTTCACCGCGTCTGGCCCGAAGCCGAAGCGCATATCCGCGCCGCCAAACCGGAAATTGTTCTGTTCCAATGCGGCACCGATTCGATTGCCGGCGATCCGATTACCCACATGCGTTTCACTCCCAAAGCACACGCCCATGCCGCCGAACGCTTATGCAATATCGCCGATGAATTTTGCAACGGACGTATCATCGCCCTCGGCGGCGGCGGTTACAATCGCGGCAATCTGGCGGCAGGGTGGTGTGCCGTTCTCTCTGCAATTGAAAGTCATACTTAAATTCGTGTAGGGTAAAGAATATGTCAGATGATCTATTGAATTCTGTTTTAAAGTTTAGACTTGGGTATCCCGGATTAGAAATCGTGAATGAGTTTGATGCGCTTCAAGTCTATTTGCAGAGTATTAATAAAAGTCTAGAACATCAAAAAGCGCAGTTCCGCTTAATAGAAGAGCGAAAGCTTCGTAATGAACAAGCTTCCCTTATTGATGTGGAAATAGAGCACAGATGCCGTGTGATTGATGATGTTTGCGACAATGTGCTTCCTAGATATTTCCTGAATTCGATTGTGATTTTACTCTGGGGGTTCTTTGAGTCTTCTCTCAAGAATTTGGCTGGTTATGCTGAAAAAGAGAGTGGGTCTGATCTGGGTCTTAAAAATATTAAAGGGAAAAGCTTCATTGACCAGAATAAGAAATACTTTTGTCATATCCAAAAGATGGATATAAATATAGCCAGTGAAGACGAAGAAATGTTAGGTAATTTAGGGAAGATTAGAAATTACATAGCGCATTGTAATGGACGTCTAATTTATCTTGAGAAAGGCAAGATTTCTGAGATAAAGAAAGTAATATCTAATGCTAAAGGGGTCTCAATTAACGGGCAAATGATCTTCTTTGAATTTGAATACCTTGAGAAGTCGTTGGAAATAATACAAAAGGTTCTTCAAGAGTTTCTTGATGCATTTGAGAAGAAGTATGGTGATTCGTGTCGATTGTCTTTGCACTGATAAGGCTTGGGATAGTCCTAAATTAAATTTCACTTTTGATCGACTATCGAATATATCCCTTCTCCTCGGTGGTCGGGAAGACCTATTAAGCCCCTGTTTGATTTTCTGAGAACAATCGCCTGCATATTGCCGTATTGGCGGGTCATTTGTTTGAGAATATGACCGCGTTTTCTGAGTTCGGCGGCGATTTCGGGTGAAAAAGCGCCTTTTTCATGCTGCACCACATCCGGCAGGAATTGATGGTGGAATCTTGGCGCATTGACCCAATTGGCAGGCGGGGTTTCGTCCAGCATGAAACCGATAGACGATAAAAGTACCATCGAAATAATGCGGCTGCCGCCCGGTGTGCCGATGATGAAGGTGCGGTTCTGACCGGACCTATTCGGGCCGATGACGAATGTTGGCGTCATGGACGAGAGCATACGTTTGCCGGGGGCGACGGCGTTGGCTTTGCCTTGCACCAATCCGTAGGCGTTCGCTTTGCCCGCTTGGGTGGCGAAATCGTCCATTTCGTCGTTGAGCAGAATTCCGGTGGAAGGCGATACATAGCCGGAGCCGAAACCGTAGTTAATCGAAAGCGTGGCGGAGACCATATTGCCGTCTTTGTCGATGATGGAGAAATGCGTGGTGTCCGTGCTTGCGCCTATCGGTTCGGCAAAGCCGGTGAGTTTGTTCGACGGCGTTGCTTTGTGCATGCGAATCGAAGCGCGCAGTTTTTTCAGGCGTTTGGCGGCTAAATAATCCTTGGGAATAGTGATAAAATCGGCATCGCCGAGGTATTGATTGCGGTCGCGGTAGGCGCGTTTCATGGTTTCAATCAGCAGATGCGCGCGGTCGGCAGCAGAAAGGGATTTCAGGTCGTCGTTTTTCAGTTGCGCGAAAATATGCGCCAGTGTCAGACCGCCGGACGAGGGTAAAGCGGCGGTGATAAATTGAAAACCTTGATAATCGAAGCGCACAGGCTGACGTTCGACAGCGCGATAAGCGGCCAAATCATGCAGGCGAATCAGGCCGCCGTCGTTTTTCATGTCTGCGACCAGCCGTTTGGCGGTTTCGCCGCGATAAAAATCATCCGCACCGTATTTGGCGAAGCGGCGTAAGGTTATCGCCAGTTCGGTTTGTTTGATTGTGCTTCCAGCTAGAAAGATGCGTTTGGCGGCATCGTTGAATACCTTGCCGCGCCAATTCAGCATGCCTTTTAAGCGCGAGCCGACCTGAAACCCGCCATGCGCCAGCTTAATGGCCGGTTGCACGACCTGCTGCCGCTGCAAAACACCGTATTTGCTGATTAAATTATCCACACCGGCAATCAAACCCGGCACGCCCGCCGCTTGCGGCCCGTCGATACTTGATTGCGATGCGTATATTTCGCCGTGTTCGGCCAGTTTGGGCGAGGTTTCGCGCGCATCAATCATCACATAGCGTTTTTCTTTGGCGATATACAACAGGAAAAAACCGCCGCCGCCGATACCGGACGAACCCGGTTCGACAACGCCGAGCGCCAATGCCGTGGCCGCTGCCGCATCGAAGGCATTACCGCCTTTTTCCAGCATCGCAATACCCGCTTCGGCAGCCAGCGGATGCGCGGCGACAACCATGCCGGATTTCGCCGCTTGCGCATGCAGCGGTAGAAGGATGAGCAGGAGAAGCAGGAGGCGTTTCATGTTTTGATGCGCACCCCGGTTTTTGCAAACAAACGGTGGATGCCGGTTGGTAAGGCAAGTTTTCTGATGTCGGCAACCCACTGTCCGTTTGCGCTTGGCGGGTTGTGCGCAACATCGCTGTACAGATGCAGACGGCGGTGGCTTAGCACATGAATATGACAGGGGGTTTTATCGGGCGTTTCGCTTAATTCGGTGATCGGCGGTGTCCAGAGGCCGGCCCAGATGCCGGAATTGGGGCGCTGACTCAGCCAAATACCCTTTTGCGCATCAAGATGCAGATGCACCTGCCAGTGAACATCGCGGATGCGAACTGTTTTGCTGTTTTTCGTCGTAGATTCGGCCTGAAAAGCGGATGCACAGTGCTCAGCGACGGGACAAGATGCGCAAGCCGCTTTTTTCGCCGTGCAAACGGTCGCACCAAGTTCCATCATGGCCTGATTGCAGGTGGCCGGATTATCGAATGCTTCGATATTTTGC
>JAJRWP010000136.1 GCA_021545645.1 Zetaproteobacteria bacterium
GCGGCGCAGTTCGGCGAGTGGGGTTTCCGAGACTTTGATGTCGGTGCGCTTGCACAGGCGTTTTAAATGATTGTCGTGCAACACCACCGGCACAAGATCGCTGGTGAACTGAATGTCGCATTCGCCAAAACGTGCGCCTGCCTGGGTTGCGGCTGCGAATCCGGCCAGCGTGTTTTCGCCGCCACCTTGCCGGTCGCCGCGATGCGCGACCAGATAATCGGCGGGTCGAGCCAACGGCGCGTGTGTTGAACGCATCATATCACCAGTGTGGAAGCTGGCCGCCGGATATGCAAATGCCAACGTTCTCGATGTATGTGGGCAGGCCTAGTCGCTAAGCGGTTTCGGCTTGTCGATGTGATAGCCCTGCACGGCATCAATGCCCATATCCTGCAGGCAATCGAGATCGGATGCATTCTCGACCTGTTCGGCAATTACCTGAATATCAAGGCCATGCGCAATATCCAGCAACGTTTGCAGGAAGAAGCGGTTTTCTTTCAGTGTGGCAATGTCGCGCACATAGCTGCCGTCGAGTTTGAGAAAATCGATGTGCATCTGACGCAATGTGTGGAAGGAGGAAAGGCTGCTGCCGAAACGCTCCATGACGATGCGCACACCGGCTTTGTGCGCTTCGGCAATGAAGGCCGTGGTGGTTTCGGCGTTTTGCAGCGCGGCATGTTCGGTAATTTCCAACAGCAGTCGCGGACCGATATAATTGATTTTCTCAAACATCGTTTTAGTCAAACCATTGGCTGCAATATGTTGCAGCGATGCCGAAGACAGGTTCACAGCCAGATGTTCGTCCGGATGTGCGGCAAGCCACTCAAGTGCCATCTGCATGATCATGTTATCCAGATCGACCATGCGGTTTAAGCGCTCGGCCATGGGCATGAAGGTGGCTGGAGAAATCGGTTCGCCGTCTGCATCGTGAATGCGCGCCAGCACTTCATAATAAATCGTGTGAGGCGTTGCGCCGATACTGCGAACAGGCTGGCTGAGCAGTTGAATGCGCTTCTGCGCCAATACATCGGTGATAATATTCCGCCAGTCGATATTACTTTTCACAACATCGCCGACATGTTGCAGATGCAAAGCATGATCGGTACGCGCGGCGGCTATGGATGTGTCTGCGCGTGTCAGTATGTCGCCCGGTTTATCGTTGCCGGAAAACAGGGTCGCCCCGAGCAGAATGCAACATGACGCTTCGCCAGTATTGGCCAGAGCATCCAATTGTTCTTTGATTTTTAGAGATGTTTGGGAAGCCGTGTTTTCATCCTGCTCGGGCAGCAGCAGTGCAAAATCAACGCCACCGATGCGTCCGGCCAGCGCTTCGCGGTGCATGTCGCAATATTCTTCCAGAATGCTTGCAACATTTTGTAAAAGACGGTCGGCGACAGGATAGCCGACCAGATCGTTGAAGGCGGCGAAATCATCCAGTTTGACCAGTAGGAATACGCCGCTGCTGCTCTGCCCCTTGCGATCCAGCAGCGCCGCCAGTGCCGGCATGAAGCCGCTGCGGTTGGGTAGCCCGGTCAGTTCGTCGATGCGCGCCTGACGTTGCAAATTCTCGGCGCGTTCGGTCAGGGCGTTAATTATGTCGCGCACCTTGCCAGTCATCCGGTTCATGGCTTCGACCACATGCCGGAATTCCCGCGTCCATGGGCGAATATCGTTGATTGGAAATTCCCGTTTGCAGATGGCGATGGCCTGCGCTTCGATGGCGCGCAACGGCTTGAGCATGCCGCGTACCATCAGCAGTACAGCGGTGATACCGATCAGGAATGTCCATAGTGCAAGGACAAGCAATTGCCGGAACGAGTCCCATAGATTGACATAGGCGCGTCCGGGATGCGCCTCCAGCGTCAGTTTTCCGTATTGCATCCAGCCGGAGGTGATGACGGCAGTAATTTTCGGCGCATCCAGCGGCAGCAGGTGCATAAACCATGCCGGGACATCGCGGATAGGATCGCTATTCACGCGCTTGATGATGATTTGGCCCTGCATATCGGTGAGCAGCAGACTGCGGTAATAACCGTGATCGAAAACGGCATTGGCTAGCGTATCCATCATGGCGATGTCTTTTTTTGCCAGATGCGGGCGCAAGGCGATACCCAGCGAATCGACGGCGTTGGATGTTTGTGTTTGCATCTGGCTGCTTAAATAGCTGCGCGTGTTGTCCAGACTTATCCAGAACATGCGCCCGAGCATGATCAGGATAATCATGGTAATGACAGTGAATAATTGGCGGGATAAAGTCATGTTGTTCTCCTCATGGCCCCAATGGCCGGAGTGTATCAGATTCGTTGAATTGCGGGTCGTAATTGTCGCGGGTGTAGCTTTCGCCGAGCTGGCGTTCCTGCTGCATGCGCACTTTCAGATCGCGCCAGAAATTGATGCGTCCGGGGTTGCCCAGACTGGTATAACCCGCGCCGCGTTCTTTGGCGACCCACAGACCGAGACCGTTGAAGCTGTACACAGGTTCAAGATCGGTGCGTTGCGATGCAGGCAGGATTTCGGGTCGTAGATTGTCCAAAATCAACGGTTCGGCATCCGGGTAGGGGTAATAGGCGAGCACCATATGTGCCTGCGCCCTGTTTAACCACGGCGAACGCGATGCTTTGACGTAGGTGATGCGCAGTTTTTCATCGGGGATGCCGAGTTCGCGCAGCGTGAAGTATTTGGCGATGGAATAATCCTCGCAATCGCCGCCGTTGGTGGCCAAAAATTCGACGGGCGTGGCCCAGTAATCGGCGCGTCCCCAGTGTTTTTGATCGGAAATAAAGCGCATGCGATTGAAAAAATCGTTGATATTGCGGGTGATGGTGCTTTCCGGAGCCTGACGGTTGCGATAAATCACCTGCTGCCAGTCGAGCATGCGTTGCTTGGCGGCAAAGCCGAATTCGCGCTCGACTTTGTTCAGCAATTCGGGGCTGAAGCTGGCATCGCCAGCCAGTGATATGCAGCTAATCCACAGGCTGATTAACAACAGCCACGAAACCGGAGGCCTGTTGCGCAGGTTTTTCTCCTTCCTAGCGGTTTTAGTTGCGACGCGGGTCGGCAAGTGGTTTGTCCGGTTTTATTGCAAGCAGGTCTTGCGTCGATTCCATGATGGCGAGCATGCGTTAACTGTACTGTGGCGTTTGATGGAACACAATAAAATCAAAACGTACATCTTGCCGTTTCGATTACGCTATTGTTTTGTTAGTCTTTGGTAAATATTCGTCGAGGGAGGGTGCGAGGCTTGTATAGTTATCATGTTGACGAAAATATTGCTGGCCCCGCAAGGGGTTGCGGCGACCTTCGGGATGATTGCTGAGTGTCTGTAAATGTTGAAGTCAAATTTCTGAACGGGCAAAGCGTCCGGGGTGAAACGATGCGTCCGTTCAGGCCTGAAGATGGATGCATTGCTATCCGTGTTGGAGGTGCAGACAGGGAAATAGCTCTCGAACAGATATGCTATATTCTTTTTGGGGCTGACACCTGACTTTTAACGAGTTAAGGTGGTCATGTGTACGTAAAGTATTGTAAGTTAAGCAGAAATAAGCAGTTAGAACTGATGAAATACTTCGTCGCGGGTTCAACGGCCAAGGTGGCCGCAGA
>JAJRWP010000137.1 GCA_021545645.1 Zetaproteobacteria bacterium
CATCCCGAAAATCAGTGAATTCCTCTCGGCAGGTTACGACAATCGGCCATGAAGAATCTGACAAGAACTCAAGAAATACCCTTATATTCGATCTCTCAGAGTTTGATTCGCTGGCTTTATTTTCATCCAGAGCATCGAAAACCAGCAATATTTTCTTATCGTCCAGCGCCTTTCTCGCCAACTGGACGACCAGTTCATTAGCTGCGCACTCCCTCATCCACTTTGAATTCAGAAAAACCCATTTGATAAAATTATCTTCAATCATACTTTGCGTATCTGGAATCTCTTTATCATGAAAGTCGATGAATATGGCACGCCAGAACCCTCTTTTTGAATGAACAAGAAGGTGTTGGGCAATGGTGGACTTTCCAATGCCGAAAGAACCCTCTAGAAATAAGCAACCTTTCGATTTAATGGTATCAAATAACAGCTGAGTGCGTCCGTTTGAAACACTGGGAATGAGTTCCCTCTCCGGCCCGCACGTCAAGTCAAAAACATCAACAAACTTTTCGTCATCCATTCGATAAGGCGAAGGATTTCGTTCAAAATCACTCCTTACTTTTTTTGAGTGTTCGATCAAAGATTTTCTTAGTTCTAACCTCGCTCTCACGTTTTTCCACAGCTTTATGATTTGCTTTCGAAAAAGAACTCCCATAGCACAGAGGAAGGCCACGACAAGTGAATTAATGAGTCCCTCTGTAGACAAGCCCACCAACTGAGCTATTCTACTCACTTCCTTCGCTAATACTTCAAATGTCATGATGTATTATCTCCCCTATTGATAATAGAAACCCTATACTGCTCACTATTCAATTCAAAGAACATCAGAGGCTCCGTATTATGTTAGCCTCGCACGGCTTTAAGGAGGCTGACATGCATAAACCGGTAGCAGAGAATCGGGGGTAGGTCTTGGTTCACGTATTTTCATCCCCCTCCATGATCAATCGGGGCTTAAGGCCTAGTCTTGAAAATTGAATTAGGCCGCACCGCATCACATACAAGCGGCTGGCCTGATTTCGCCGACGTTTGAGACTGAACCATGCTGGAAATATCAGATACCGTCAGCATCCCCGATGATGAAATCGACATGCATGCGATTCGCGCCCAAGGTGCGGGCGGACAAAACGTCAACAAGGTATCCAGCGCCGTGCATCTGCGCTTCGATATTGGCGCATCTTCGCTACCGGAAACGTACAAAGCACGCCTGTGGCAACTCAGCGACCGTCGCATCAGCACGGACGGCGTGATTATTATCAAAGCCCAGCAATACCGCAGTCAGGAACAAAACAAAGCCGATGCGCTAAACCGCCTGCAAGAATTAATTCAAGCAGCCATCGTCGTGCAAAAAAAACGCAGGCCGACACGCCAAAGCAAAGGTGCGATCAAACGCCGTTTGGAAAGCAAAAACAAACGCGGAAAATTAAAATCCCTGAGAAAAAAGGTGATTGAATAGTGTGTTATAAAAAACCGATGGATTTTCTCTGCTGATGCTACTCGCCACCGCTGCCATCGTCGTCGGTATCGCCCTGCTGGTCTGGGGTGCGGATCGTTTTGTCGATGGCGCAGCCTCTATCGCCAGAAATATGCAAATCCCGCCGATGATTGTCGGTCTGACCATTGTCAGCCTTGGTACTTCGCTGCCGGAAATGATTGTCGCCGCCACAGCCGCATGGGACGGCAACCGCGATCTCGGTATCGGCAATGTACTTGGCTCCAATATCGCCAATATCGGCTTGGTGCTGGGCATGACCGCGCTGCTTGTGCCGTTGACCATCAAATCAATGACCCTGCGCCGCGAAATGCCGGTGTTGTTTCTGATTACCTTTCTCGCCTTTGCACTGATGGCCGATGGCGAACTCGGTTTGATGGACGGGGTGATTCTAATCATCGCGCTGATACTGCTGCTGCTCTGGATTGTCCGTACCGGCCTGAAAGACAGGCATGATCCGCTGGTCGAAGAAATGGCCGAATCCGTCCCGGAACAGATGAGTATGCGGCAATCGGCGATGTGGTTTGTGATTGGCCTAGTGCTGCTCATCGTCAGCTCCCGCATGGTGGTCTGGGGCGCAGTGGAAATCGCTCAATATCTTGGCGTCAGCGATTTGATTATCGGCCTGACCATTGTCGCCATCGGTACCAGCCTGCCCGAATTGGTGGCATCGATTGCCAGTGCGCTAAAAAACGAGGCCGATCTGGCTATCGGCAATGTCATCGGCTCGAATATGTTCAATCTCTTGGCTGTTCTGGCCATGCCTGCCCTGATTTACTCCGGCGAATTCGCCCCCGCAGCCCTGCTACGCGATTTCCCGATCATGATAGCGTTTACCTTCGCGCTGTTTATCGTTTCCTTCGCCTTCAAACGCGGAAAAGTCACCCGCATCGAAGGCGGCATGCTGGTCAGCGCCTTTGCTGCATATCTGTATATGCTTTATTTGCAGGCGTGAAATCTGACTCTAAAACCGGCGGAAAAACTCAACGACTTCGTGAAAAATTGAGCCAAGCCGTTTTTCGCAAAGCTGGAAACTGACGACGGATAGTTTGGAGGTGTTCACGGGAAAGATCGGCAACGATAATCCCTTCTTCATCCCCGCAGGCGGCCACCACCTCACCCCACGGATCGACAATCATCGAATGACCCCAAGTGCGGCGTCCACCGGGATGCGTGCCACATTGACCGGCGGCCAGAACATAACATTGATTTTCGATGGCGCGGGCGCGCAGCAGGGTTTGCCAATGCGCCCTGCCCGTTGGTACGGTGAAGGCGGAGGGAACCGTGATTATGTCGCAGCCAGCCGCAGAATAATGGCGATATAATTCAGGAAAACGGATGTCATAACAAATACTTAGGCCGACAAGACAATCATCAACTTTAACTTTGTCCGGTTCTTCCCCGGCACGAAAAACATCCGATTCGCGGTAGCTCTCACCACTCACATCGACATCGAACAGATGCATCTTGTCGTAACCGCCGATGCGCGAACCATTCGGTGCAAACACCGGGCAATGGTTGCGCAGTTTGTCGGTTTTTTTATCGTGTAGCGCCACACTGCCGCCGATAATGAACATACCCAGACGCGCCGCCTGATCACTCAGAAAGTCGAACACATGCGAATGTTCTTCTTCCTCGGCGGCAGCTTGTTTGGCCTTATCGTCTGCGCCCATGAAAGCGAAATTTTCCGGCAGCAGGGCCAGTTTTGCACCCTGTTCCGCCGCCTCGTTCAGCAATTCCCCAGCGCGCAGCAGGTTAGCAGCCTGCTGATCGCAGGAATTCATCTGGATGCAGGCTGCACGCATGATTAAAGCCTTACCGGCGATTCAAGCAAAACGGCCAATGCCTAAAACAGCACCCATATTCGCATCGTCGCTCAGTACCGGCACGATTTCGCCACCCGTCGCACTCATCAACGTCATCATGCCCGGCCCATGACCACCCAGCGGCGAATCCGAATGAATCACCACCCCGATGGTGATCGAACCCTTGCGATAAGTGCGTCCGTACACGTTATCGTGATCAAGCACAGCGACAAAATCGCCGAAACGCAGCTTATCCAGCCCGTATTCGCGCACCGTTTCCTCATCATGGCAAAGAATATCGTAATCGCCGGTGGTCACCGACAACGCGCCGATACCGGAACCCATCGCATGCCCCGGAACCATCACATGCACCGGCACTTCGATCTTGCCGTCTGCTGTTTCTTTCAAGCCCCAAGCCGTGAAAAGATCAGGATCGGTGTTGTAGATATGCACGCCCGGATAATCAAGCAGCTTCAAGCCCTGCCCGTAGCCTTTGACGAGGAATTTGTCGTCGCAGGTCAGTTTATCCAGTATTTCATCGGGAAATTGCAGCATCAAATGCTCGACGCCGCCGTGATGGCCGAGCACTTTACCCGTTTCCCCCTTGGCCGCGCCGGAAATCACCCGCACCTCGTTGCCGCAGCAGGACAAAAATTGAAATCCCGCCTCGCATTTCCGGTTTTTGTGCGTGAGCGTCGCCGAAACACCCGGTTCGATATGCTCGCCCGCCCAGCCGAACACCGAATCGCCGACTTTGACGTTGTAGGTAATACCGCCGGTCGATGGCCAAGCGATAATTTCCCCTGCCGCCCCGACCTCGAACGGTGCCCACTGATGCGCCGGAGCCACGCTGCCCTGCACCGCAGTCATCACCAATTGTTCACGATTGATTTTCAAGCTCATACGTCCTCCTCCGATTTCACATAATGCAAAAACTGGCTTTTTCGCCCTTCTCGATGGCCGCGCTGTTCGAATTTTGTTTCTGGACGGTCGTCATCGCGCGCTACAAAGCCACCGACACCGGCGACATTGCGCAAACCCGGCGTGGCATCGAGAATATCGCGCATCCATTCGGCCAGATCGGGTTTATCGCTGGCCAGCTTGATAAAACCGCCCGCTTTCAAACGTGAAACCAGCAATTCGGCGAAATCCTTTTGAATCAGTCGCCGTTTGTGATGGCGCGCTTTCGGCCACGGATCGGGATGATTGATATACACACCATCAAGCTGTGCTTCAGCAACTTGGCGCTCAAGCACAAACTGCGCCGGAAGCTGGGTAATGCGCGCACGCTCAATAAAACCGGCATCTTCCAGTCGCCCCACCGCTTTGGCTACACCCGGCAGGTAAATTTCGACGCCGATTAGCGTCCAATCGGCATGCATATCGGCCAAATGCACCAGAAAATCACCGTTACCAAAACCGATTTCCATGACCACTGGCGAGCCACCGGGAATATCCGCATCGTTCAGCGTTTTGTCCTTCGGCAGACCGATGACAGGCAGCCAACGCTCAAGGCGCGCCTGCTGACCGGTGGTCACAAAACCGTTTTTGCGCCCATAGGTACGCATTTCGTGTTGAATAAACTGATCGCGGAATTCCCGAGTTAATCGCATGCCGCCATGTTACGGCTTGAAAACCGTTAGCCAATAGCCACTTGCAGATGCAATCATCCTGCAACGTAGCCAGCGGCCATCGTCTGCTTTAGCATTTGCCCACAATGAATCAAGCGAATCCCGACATATCGACCCACTGCGATCTCTGCGGCGGCACGGATTTCACCATCCTTTCCCATGCGGACCGGCATGGAGCGTCCTTGCGCACCGGCCTGTGTCGCGGCTGCGGACTGGTCATGCATCTGCCGGTTCCTTCCGAAAATGAGGTTGCCGAATATTATGCCAGCCGCTACCGCCGCGATTATCATGGCGAAAGCGTGCCGAATCCGCGCCGTGTCATGCGTGCATGGAACAACGGCGAGCGTATTCATGCGCTGCTATCCCCCTATTTAGAAGGCGGCGAATCGGTATTCGAGATCGGTGCAGGCATCGGTTGTACGGTCAAGGCATTCGAAACACACGGGCATCAAGCCGCAGGCATCGAGCCGAATCGCGATTTCAACAGCTATTCACGCGAAAGCCTGCACACCAACATTGCCAACACCAATCTTTACGACCTTAACGACGCCGGAACACCGAATCTGATTCTGCTGATTCACGTCATTGAGCATTTTTCCTCGCCGCGCCGGGCGCTCACCCACATCCACAGCCTGCTTGCCGACGATGGCCTATTTTATGTCGAATGTCCGAATCTAAGCGGCCCGTTCGCCACCCTCGATCGCATGTTTCACTATGCACATATCTATAATTTCACCCCCGAAACCCTGCAAGCACTGGCCCGCGAATGCGGTTTTGCACCCGTAGCAACGCTATCGCGCGCCGATTCGCCGGATATTCATATGTTGTTCAGAAAAGCGGAGAAAGAATCCGCCGTCGGCGAACTGGCAGGGCATGCGAAAAAGGTGGAAAGCGCCGTACAGCAACACAATACACTGACCTACCATCTGCGCCCGGTCTATTTGGCGCGCAGGATTCGCAAGCTGTGGTCGTATTTCATCGAAGCGCTCACCGCTAGGGCGTTTGTACGCCGTTTGCTGGCGCGTTTAAAAAAAACAGACGGATAGCTATTTCTTAAGCAACAATCTCGTTACGAACCGCCGCCGCCTTTTCCTCACCGCATAGTTTCGCCACCAATCGCAAGGCAAAGGCAATCGCTGTTCCCGGCCCACGGCTGGTAATCAAAAAATCGTCTTCGACAACGGCTTCGTCGATATACACAGAAGACGGCTGCAGTTCTTCCATTTCCGGCTGACACGATGGATACGAGGTCACCCTTTTTCCGGCAGTGATGCCGTATGCAGCCAACGCTGTCGGTGCGGCACAAATCGCAGCAATCGATTTGCTTTCCGCCCGCAAACGCGCCACCAGCGCCTTCACATTGGCATCGTCGCGCAATAAATGCGCATTCGGCAAGCCGCCCGGCAGCACCAGCATATCCCAATCGTCGTTGCAAACATCGGCCAGCGCTGCATCGGCCTGAATGGTAATCTGCGAACGGCCAAGCACCGCCGCACCGTCAAGACTGGCCATGCACACCTCAACATCCGCACGGCGCAGCATATCCACCACCGCGACAAACTCGACTTCTTCCACTCCTTCTGCAAACGGAACCAAAACCCTTGCCATATCAATCCTCCTTTTTCCAATCTACCGGCCAAACACCAGCGGATGCAAAATCAAATGCCTGTTGCATGCGTCGCATCACCGCCTGTTCGCGCGGCTCATGTTTAGAAGCACCAGAACCTTCAAGAAACGCAGGCAGCGAAACGCAAAGCAGCTGCACATCTTCCACCGCCTGACGCGGATACGACTGACAACCTGCCGCCGCATACGAACATGCGTTCACAGCATCGCCGATTTGCGCAAACAACGCCTTCTGACGATCCGCATAAAGCTCCGGTTCGCCCTCCGCACCGGCAAAAATCAACGATCGCGACTGGCCGAGCAGCATATTCACCTGCGTCATCAGTGTTGCATACGGGGTGTGAAAAATCCCATTCAGTTGCCCGCCACACTGCAGCGGATTAAGCAAACGCGCCACCGTATGGGCAAAACTGCGCACCCCAAGACGCGGACGCAAACGCAATATCTCGAACAAACCCGGACAACAATCGGCAAGATCAAGATAAACAATGCCCTCGCTGTGCAATCGCGCTGCCGCCTCGGCAATATTTGCAGCACGCGATACGCCCGCCTTCTCCAGCACCTGCCATGCGCTGATGCGCCCTTCGATGGCGGCAATACCGTGCACCAGAATAGGAATACCACGATCGCGGGCCGCCAAGGCCGCCGCCAAATGCACCGGTGCGGCCCGTCGTTTGCCTGCATAACAAGGGAAATCCACAGCCCCTTGCGGTGCGCAAATCTCACCGGAAATACCGCCGAAATCCTTGATAGAAGCACGCGCCGCATCGACAAAACCAGCCAATTCGTCCGCTGTTTCGCCTTTCATGCGCTCGGCAATCAGAAATGCACCGCGCTGCAACGGGTCCGCATCGGCGGCAAGAAGTGCGGTAAACAATGCCGCCGCTTGCCGTCTATTCAGATTCTCAGCGCCGTGTTTGCCGCGCGCCACCCGATGAATAGCAGCGGCAATATCAATCGTCGTATCCGTCATATCCGACTTGTACCACCAACAACGGCACGATAAAACCCCGATGCGCGATCCGATGCTCACAGCAAGACTGCTGACACAGGATTGTCACCCTACTGAAACACGCTTGCCATAATATATCCGCATCTTCGGCAGAGTTTTCCGCCCGGAGGGAATCGCATGCTGAATATCGACACACTGGTCGCCGAACACCTGCCCAATCTGCATCGCAAACCGCCGCTCATCGGCAAATGGCTGACCCGCCTGCTGCGTATGCTGTTTCACGAAAAAGAATTGCAACGTTTTCAAACCCGTTATCCGCATCTGTCCGGCTTCGATTTTGTCGAACAATTGCTCGATCACTTCGATTTCGGCTACAGCCTGCGCGGCAACGAACGCGAAAGAATCCCGTCTCACGGTCGGGTGGTTATTATCGCCAATCATCCAATCGGCACACTCGATGCCGCAGTATTGGTGCGGCTGGTTGGAGAAATCCGCCGCGATGTCAAGGCTGTAGCCAATCAAATGCTGGCCGCTATCGAACCACTCAAACCCCTGTTGCTACCGGTCGATAATATGAATAAACGCAGCAGTAAAGAGCAGTTACGGGCGATGGTTCAGCATCTCCAACATGAAGGCGCGGTGATTATTTTTCCCGCCGGCGAAGTATCGCGCATGGGTGCTTCCGGTATTCGCGACGGGCATTGGCACAGCGGTTTTCTGCGTATCGCCAGCATGACCAAATCGCCAATTTTGCCCGTGTACGTCAATGGCCGGAATTCGATGTTTTTCTATGCCTTATCGCTGTTTGCCAAGCCGCTTTCGACACTGTGGCTGGTGCGCGAAATGTTCAAACAGGCCAAACGCTCGGTGGTCGTTTCTATCGGCGATACGGTTCCCTACGAAAGTTATCAGCAAGCCCGCCTGCCGCTGAAATCGAAGGTGAAAATGTTTCAGCGCCATGTTTACCGCATCGGAAAACACAAAGAGCCGGTATTTGCCACCCGCCGCGCCATCGCCCATCCGGAAAACCGCCAACAGCTGCGCCGGGAAATAAATCTCTGCGAATTACTCGGCGAAACCCTTGATAATAAACGCATTTATCTGTTCGAATTCAATCCCGATTGCAGCATTATGCGCGAAATCGGTCGGCTCCGGGAAATCGCCTTTCGTGCCGTCGGCGAAGGCACTGGCCGCCGCCGCGATGTCGATCCCTTCGACCGTCATTGCAGTCAAATTATCGTCTGGGACGAAAGCGATCTTGAAATCGTCGGCGCTTACCGGCTGCGCGATACCCGCCAGCGTTCTCAGCAGAAACCCCAGCAAAAACATACTGACGGCAATCATTTGTATAGCGCCACGCTATTCGATTTTCAGGACGGTATGAACAGCGTGCTGGATCATGGACTGGAACTTGGCCGCAGCTTTGTACAGCCGCGCTATTGGGGCAAACGCAGTCTCGATTATCTGTGGTACGGCATCGGCGCTTTTTTACGCAAAAATCCCGAATACCGTTATCTTTTCGGCCCGGTCAGCATCAGCGATACCTATCCGCCGCTGGCCAAAGATATGCTGGTACATTTTTACAGCACATATTTCGGCGATGGACAACAAACCGCCATCGCACGCATGCCCTACCGCTTGGACGATGCAACACAGGCGCAAATGCAGCAGGATTTTTCCGGTAGCGACTTCAAAAGCGATTATATGACGCTGAAAAACCGCCTGCGCCATCTCGGTTGCAGCGTGCCGACCTTGTTCAAGCAATACAGCGAGCTTTGCGAAGCGGGCGGCGTCCGTTTTCTCGATTTCAATATCGACGCCGATTTCGCCAATTGTATTGATGGGTTGGTTGTCGTCGATTTGAGCAAACTCAAAGCCTCGAAATGCAAACGTTATATCGAATAGAGCGGAAACTTTACTTTCCCGACAACGCAGCAGACAATCGACACATCCTAAACGGGGGCGTCGATTCATCACATGTCTGTCATTCATCCCGATTACAATTCAACGGCTTTTTTTGATGAAATGTTTGATACCGACGGCAATCCGCGCCCGCACTACAAAAAACTGTTCGCCCGTTTCCTGAACAGCAATCACGACGAACTCGCGCATATTCAGCGCATGGCGGATATTTCCCTGCTCAATCAGGGTATCACCTTCACCGTTTATTCCGATGCGCGCGGTACGGAGAAGATTTTTCCCTTCGATCTCATCCCGCGTTTAATTACCGCCAAAGAATGGCAACAAGTCGAAAGTGGCGTGCAGCAACGCCTGCAAGCACTGAATCTTTTTCTGCACGATCTCTACCACGAACAAGCTATTCTCAAAGACGGCGTGGTTCCCACCGATATGATTGTCAATTCGCCGCTTTTTTGCCGCGAAATGAGCGGCCTTGATGCGCCGGGCGGTATTTATACGCACATTGGCGGCATTGATCTGATTCGCGGCGAACACGGCGAGTTCATGGTCTTGGAAGATAATCTGCGCTCGCCTTCCGGCGTTTCCTATGTCATTGAAAACCGTCTGGTGATGGGGCGAGTGATGCCCAAGTTATTGCAGCAACACCGGGTTCGCTCCGTCAATCAATACCCGCAAATGCTATTCAATGCGTTGGTCTCCCTTTCGCAAGCGGAAAATCCCACCCTCGCCGTGCTCACCCCCGGAACCTACAACGCCGCCTATTTCGAGCATGCGTTTCTCGCCGATCAGATGGGCGCAGAATTGGTCGAAGGCAGTGATTTGATTGTCATTCAAGATGTGTTGTACATGAAGACCACCGATGGTTTAAAGCGCATCGATGTGCTTTACCGGCGTGTTGATGACGATTTCCTCGATCCGCTGGCCTTTAATCCCGATTCGCTGCTCGGCATTGCCGGTATCATGCACGCCTATCGGGCTGGAAATCTGGCCTTGGCCAACGCACCCGGTGCAGGTGTCGCCGACGATAAAGCCATTTACGCCTACACACCGGATATGATTCGTTATTATTTGAATGAAGAACCGATTTTACCGATTGTGCCGACCTATTTGTGCGTGCGCGACGACGATCGCAAATATGTGCTGGAGAATTTACAGCAGATGGTCGTGAAACCCACCGATGCATCCGGCGGTTACGGCATGCTGGTCGGTTGCGCCGCCAGTCGGCAGCAATTGGCCGAATTTCGCAGAAAAATAGCCGAAAAACCAGCCGCCTACATCGCCCAACCCATCCAGAAACTATCCACCCACCCGACCCGCGTCGCACAAGACGGGGTGGAAGGCTTATTTCCGCGCCACGTCGATTTGCGTCCATTTGCCGTATGCAGTGCCGATGGATCGGTAAACGTGCTGCCCGGCGGCTTGACCCGCGTGGCGCTGCCGCAAGACAGTCTGGTGGTCAATTCCTCGCAGGGCGGCGGCAGTAAAGACACATGGGTACTCTACGATTCTGCGGACGCGCGCGGAGAAAAGCATGCTTAGCCGCATTGCCCAGAGCATGTATCAACTCGGCCAGCATATCGAGCACGCCGAAAACACCACCCGTATTCTCGATGTCAATTACCGCATGGGCTTTGAGGTCGAATATTTTTCCGAATTGGATGTGTGGCTGCCGATGCTGGCCATCACCCACTCCCGCGAGCTGTTCGAATCGCTTTACGACGACATCAACGAGGAAAATGTTTACGACTTCCTGCTGCTTTCACGAAATAACCCGGATTCCGTGCTTTCCCGCCTGCATGCCGCCCGCGAAGCCGCACGCAGCATGCGCGAACGCATCAGCGATGAAATGTGGAATCACCTGAACCGGGCGCATCTGGAGCTTGCCAATATCCACCTGAATCAAGTGGTCAATGCCGGCAGTTATGTGTTCAATCAGCGTATTCAAACGATTTGCAACACCTTTCACGGCCTCGCCGCACATACCATGGTACACGGCAAGGCGTGGAAATTCCTGCGCCTCGGCACTTTTTTGGATCGCGCCCTGATGTCCAGCCGTATTCTCGAAATCAAATACCATATCGTGCTGCCCGATCCCGAAGAAATCGGACGCCCGCTGGATATTCATCAATGGCAGGCATTGCTGCGTTCGGTTTCCGGTTATGAGGCCTATCGCCGCATGTACAAGGCGCGCATCGTGCCTGCGCAAGTCGTCAATCTGGTACTGTTTAACGCCGATTTTCCGCGTTCCGTGCGTTATTGCATGGAACAGGTCACCCGCCATTTGCAGGCCTTGGGTGAAACACACCAAGGGCAGGCGGCTGTTTATAAACAAGCCGAAGCCTTCCTCGATGAACTGCGTAGCGGCGCAACAGGTGAAACGGTGCTGCGTAACGGCCTGCAACACTATCTGCAGGCGACCCAGCGGCATTGCATCGATTTGCGCCAGCAAATTGCCGATAATTATTTCGATTTACTGGTGGTGATGGACGAACAAGGGCGCGAACTGGCCATCGGCAAACAAATGCGCCAGCAACAGCAGCAAAGCATCAACACATGAATATTGAAAAAGGCGGCCACGCACGTTTGCAAGTGAGCCACAGCACCCGTTTCGACTACAGCCAGCCGGTAATTCTGGCGCACAATGAAATACGCATGACACCGCTGCAAACCGGCCTACAGCGCGTATTGGATACGCAAATTCATGTTGAGTGCGGCGATGATTCATCGACCTCGCCTGTCAAAACCGTCAGCCATCACGATCATTTCGCCAATATCGTGCATCATTTCGATATTGCCGCGCCGCACCGGTATTTGCAGATTACATCCCGCTCCACCATTGAAACAACGCATGCAATTTGTTGCGGACCGGAAGCCGAACTCGATACCCGCCCCTACCAGCAGCACTGGGCGGAATTTCTGGCTTGGTCGCCCGGCGTGCCGAAACTTGCCGAATATCAAAGCGTGCCGTCGGCGCATGAAATCCGCATGGATATGAACAAGAGCGAATTCGAAGCGGCGTTGGTCGAGGTCGCTAGCTATTTTTTCCGCACCTTTCGCTTCGATCCCGATGTCACACACGTGCATTCCAGCCCGGCGGAGCTTTTCAAGCAAGGCGGCGGCGTTTGTCAGGATATGGCGCATGCTTTGATCGGTGTTTTGCGCACCGCAGGCATCCCCGCCCGTTATGTCAGCGGTTATATCTACGATCCGGGCACGGATACGCAACAAGGAACGCATTTGCGCGGCGCTTCCGCCTCGCATGCATGGGTGCAGGCATGGCACGATAAATTCGGCTGGATTGGTGTTGACCCAACCAACGATAAACTGGTCGATTGGCAATATGTACGCACCGCCATCGGCAGGGATTATTTCGATGTGCCGCCGATTCGCGGCCTATTTCGCGGTGTTGTCGAGCAGCACATGCAGGTTGCTGTGCAGGTCACACTTATTGATTAGGGGCTATTCGCCAGAAAATACAGCTTCACGCATCGCCAGCGGTTTTTTGGACCTCGCCCTCAATCGCCGTATTCTTTTCAGCAAAGTCACCCAAAGCAGCTTCGTCACGCATACTTTTCGGCAACTGTTTTTTAACCTTCACGCCCAGTTCAACAAAACCTTCCGCCTGCCGAACCAGATTGCCGCGCCCGTGTGTTAACTTATCCCGTGCCCCGTCATAGCTTTTTTGCACAGTGCCGAGTTGACTGCCGATTTTCTCGAAATCTTCCAGAAAACCACGCAATTTGTCGTACACAGCGCCTGCTTTATCGGCAATACGTTTGGCATTTTCATTCTGCCTTTCATAACGCCAGATATTTTCAACGGTTCTCAATGTGGCCAACAATGTCGTTGGCGTAACAACCACGATATTGCGTTCAAACGCTCGGCTAAACAGCTTCTCGTCGGCCTGAAATGCAACCATAAAAGCCGCTTCGATGGGCATGAACATGAACACAAAATCAGGCGATTTCAGACCAATCAACGATGAATAATCCTTACTGCTCAAATCATCGATATGCGTGCGAACCGATTGCACATGCGCTGCCAACGCCTGCTCGCGCAGCTGCTCATCTTCGCCGCGCATATACTCATTGTACGCGACTAGAGACACTTTTGAGTCGATAATCATGTGTTTGCCATCGGGAAGATTCAGAATCACATCCGGCTTGCGCAGGTTTCCGCCATCGTCGCGGAAACCGCCCTGTGTTGTATATTCCTTGCCCTTGCGCAGGCCCGATTGCTCTAAAACTGTCTCCAGAATCAACTCGCCCCAATCGCCTTGCATTTTTTTATCGCCCTTCAATGCACGGGTCAGATTCCTCGCTTCATCATTCATTTGCTTGTTAAGATTCTGAAGATTTAATAGTTGCTCCTTGAAAGAGCCCCGCGCTTCAACATCTTCTTTATGCACAGTTTCTATGCGATCCCTGAATGATTTAAGCTCCGATTGCACAGGTTTCAACACTTCATCAAGGCTGGTTTTATTCTGTGCGGAGAATGTCTTGCCCTTTTCCTCGAAAATTTTATTGGCCAGCACTTCAAATTCGTTGCCCAGTTTCTTTTTAACATCTTCAGAAAACGCCAATTTCTCCGCCGCCGCCTTGCGCTCCTCGGCAAGCCGCGTTTCCAACTCGGCAATCGTCGATTTGGATTCGGAAAGCTCGCGATTCAAAGCATCGGCATCGGCATCCCTAGTCACCAAAGCCTGTTTCAATTCCGCCGCCTGCTTTTCAGCGCTTGCCACCCGCTCGTTCAACGCAGCCTGCGCCACCATCTGCTCCGTCAACAGCTTCTTCTGCTTGCGGTCATAGACAAGCCACAGCCCCAGAATCAGGATAATTACGCCAATCAGCACTGTTTCAATCGTCATTGTTTATATCCCTGTGTTTGAACTGCCATACTTTTCACACGACCTTCCGATACTTTTGCTTGGGGCTGCGCGGGCTATCCGGGTCTTGCATCACCACAAGCCCCACCTGCAATACTGGTCGCAAATAATTCTTACGAAACGTCGCCTTATGCGATAATCCGAGCCGCGCCATCATCTCTTGCGTCGAAAGCCAGCCATCACCCATGACGGCAAGCAGCTTTTCTACTTGGTCGCTTACCTGAGAACCTTTACCGACAACATCAAGAATCACCGTCAGCATAAATTCAATAAAACAGGCCGAATCGGATTGTTCCGTCGCATCCTGCAAGGCCTGATAATATTCACTCTGATATTTATAAATCAAACTTTCAACGGGAATATCGGCAAACAGCGGATGTTGATCGGAATCTTTCACCCATTGAAAAAGATCACGCATCAATTCCGGCACGCGCTTCGCAGGCGGGGCCATGTGAATCACCTCTGCGCCCGCCATCACACCCACACCACCGGAGCGATACGCGCCACACTCGTCAATCAGTTCCGCCATCAACAACCGATGCGCCGCCAGCAAGTCTTTCTCAGCATCAGGTCGCCACGTATCCAAGCCGTCGTAGGCCACCATCGCATTACGCACTTCCTGAATTTCACGCGGCGACGCAACGACATGTTTGCAGCCAATATCGCGGTAATCTGCGCTTCGCTCAAGGTGTTGCCCTCAATGGCCAACGAACCACGAATCGTGCGGATACGGTTAATGCGCCGTAGATTTAACGCCTTTTCGCTATCACCAAAAACAGACAAACGACCCACTGCTTCGCTGATTTGACTGATCAAATCAACAATATGTGGAGAAATCGTGAATGGCGGCTGGTATGTCATGCTTCTTCCCGTTTCCGGGAGGGAAAAGACTGATGATTCAGCATATCCATACACACGCCAACCAGTACTATTTCAGTTGTCATCACAAATTCGCTTTAAAATTTCAAACAATGCCCTAAAAGCCTGCCAGTGCTCGTTATCAACATTCACAACCCAGTCGGCAAAAGATCTCTTTGAGGTATCATTAATCTTCCGCGTTAGATATTTACGATTTGCAGGGAGGTCTTGGCTTAAATGCTCAGTTACGTTCACCATGAAAGAGAATTCACTCTCTTGGGCTCGAGCAGTTCTATCTTCTAATACCAAAACCTCATCATGAACCGCATCTTCAATCACTTTTGGTGGAAACATAAATTCAATTGGAAGCGGAACGTCTGCCCCTAAGCTTGCACCTATACTTTTCAGTTCATCCGCTAACGGTAGAACACCACAAAAAGCCCTATCTTTTTTTACAATTTTAAAATCAGAATCAGCAAAATTATGAAGTTGCGAAAATTTTCCAAACCCTTCTTTTCCAGCTTGATCATTATCATACAAACCAATTGCAAGCACCCCATCGTAGTCAACCAAATTCTTTAATGACGTTAAATACGCAGTTATTTTTGACGCGCCGCCAGCTGGAATAAAGTCGCAAAATAAAACCTCATTGTCATAAAGTTTGCTGAATGCAATATCTAAAATGGCTTTATCAGTAGGCCCTTCAACGAAGACTTGCGGCATAGAAGCGGCTTTAACTTTTTCATGAAGCTGTTGTTTAACCTCATTCAGATCCTGGATCTTTTCATGAAGTTCCTTCGCTCTAGCAGAAATCAGACTCGCTATACCCATTGTTTCATCGGCACGATGTTCTCCATGGAAGGAAATCACTCCAGTCCGTAAAACACCATCACTGCCATGACTTTGCGGCTCAACCATCCATTTGTTAACATGATCTCCCGCAAGGTCATAAAATGCCGGAGAGTGGGTTGTTAAATATATCTGGTTCTCCTTTGAAAAATCGGTTTGAAATTGGCCTGCCAAGTCAAAAGCCTTCCCCATTTCTAGCGAATTTTCGGGTTCTTCATAAGCCCATATATGGTATTTTTTTGAATGCCTTGCGATAAAATCAAGAATGAAAGGAATATGTCTTGCTTGAATACCATCCCCACGCTTTTGCAATGGGATATTAAAATTTGAAAACTTCGTGGAAAAATCTAAAGCTGTAAACAAATCCCTTAAATCTTCCGGCACTTGTATGCTACTATCAATCCCTATTCCTTCTTTAACTTTCTCGGACATATCGATGGTGCTGGTGTTGATTGCTTGAACCAAGATATCCGAAGCTCCTCGAACCCCTGCCTTTTCATCATCAATCAAAGCATCATGCAGCGCATTCATATAATGCTGATAAATATCTTTTCCACGAACCGCAGGAATGTAATGAAAGGAAAGTTTATTAAGAAACTTTCCAATTGATGTCATTGGTATATCGTGAGGATAAGTCAGATCAGGATCGCTTGAATAACGGTTCCACGATTTTTTTATTGAAAAAGTTTTAGGGAGAGAATTCCAATTTAAAAAATTATTAAATGTGATTTTTATCCAAAGAAAAGCTCTTCCTTGTGCCGCTCGTGCCGCTGCTTC
Source organism: Zetaproteobacteria bacterium (assembly GCA_021545645.1). Lineage (GTDB taxonomy): Bacteria > Pseudomonadota > Zetaproteobacteria > Mariprofundales > Mariprofundaceae > UBA1543. Next base: position 16,793 of record JAJRWP010000137.1, read on the forward strand.
CCTCTGTCTAGAAAGATCATCGTAGAAATTGAAAGGGGCATTTAGCTCTGTTTCATTGTTAAAAAATAGGTTAAGTGCTTTAAGAATATTTGACTTCCCAGCATCATTTCCACCGATAAGCACATTGATGTCATTACTCTCGGCGAGAGTAATACTGTAGATAGAACGAAAATAAGGGGCTGACACCTAATAAAATTCTTTGAGCAACATTTTCAGGTCTTTCAGTTGCTCTTTTGAATTAGCCAGATTAAACCTCCACTCGCACTCTTTCAAGAATAGTTCAAAATGCTGTCTTGGTATTCCA
>JAJRWP010000138.1 GCA_021545645.1 Zetaproteobacteria bacterium
CCTCCCGGTTTTCGTTACAAACAAGCCCGCTGCAAATAATCCACCACCAGCCGCACACCCGCACCAGTCGCGCCCTTGGGCGAAATATCGGTTCCCTTCATATCCCATGCTGTACCGGCGATATCCAGATGCGCCCACGGAATATCATCGACGAAACGCGACAGGAAACAGGCGGCGGTAATCGTGCCTGCATCGCGGCCACCGATATTTCTAATATCGGCGATGTGCGATTTGATTTGCTCCTGATATTCCTCATACATCGGCAATTCCCAAACCCGATCATGGGTATGGTCGCCGGATGTTTTCAGGCCTTTTTTCACTTTTTCACCGGTTCCCAGCAAGCCAGTCGCCTGCGAACCGAGCGCCACCACGCATGCGCCGGTTAAGGTGGCAAAATCGATGATTTCGGCGGGTTTTTGCTCGGCTGCGTAGGCCAGCGCATCGGAGAGGATGATGCGTCCTTCGGCATCGGTATTCTGCACCTCAATGGTCAGACCTTTGTAAGTGGTAATCACATCGCCGGGCTTGTAGGCCGCCGAACCGAGCAGATTTTCGGTGGAGGCAATCACGCCGAGCAGATTGACCGGCAGATTCATCTCGCTGACCGCTTTGAAAATACCCAAAACCGCCGCCGAACCGCACATATCGAATTTCATTTCCTCCATCAACGCCCCCGGCTTGATGGAAATACCGCCAGCATCGAAGGTCAACCCCTTGCCGACCAGCGCCACTGGCGCAGCATCTTTTTCACCACCCTTGTATTCGAGGACAATAAAACGCGGCTCCTTGGCCGAGCCCTGATTGACGGCCAGAAGCGCGGTAAAACCGGCTTTTTCAATCGCGGCTTTATCCATCACGGTGACGTTCAGCTTGTTATGCGCAAGCCCCGCCGCCTGATCGCCCAAAAATTCCGGCGTACACACATTGCCCGGTTCATTGGATAAATCGCGGGCGAAATTGACCCCCGAACACACGCTGCGCGCCGTTGCCAACGCTGCTTCGGCAGCCTCTAGGTCGCGGCGCGACGGAATCATCACCGTCAGCGAGCGCAGAGCGCGTTTATTTTCTTTTTTCTGCGTCTGATACTTGTCGAAACGATACAAACCCAGCCACACGCCTTCGGCCACCGCCTGCACTTTATCCGCCAAGCTCGCACCCTTGATATTCAGCTCCGGCAGATACATCGACACATCGCGCGCACCACTTTTATCCAAACGCCGCGCCACTTTCGAGGCCAATCTGCGCAGGCCTTCGAGGCGCAATTTTTTCTCGTCGCCTGCACCAATCAGCACCACCCGTTGGCTGAATGTGCCTTCGACATCGTACAACGTGCGCATGCCACCGAAATTGCCGCTAATATCAAATTTCCGCAGAAATCCGGACAGCGTTTTGCCGCTCGCCTGCTGCAATTCTTTGCCGGATTCGCTCAGTTTACGTCCTTCCAGCAGCGGCAATATCACCGCATCGTCGCGTTGTTTGGCGGCTGCGCCTGCTTTTACGGAAATTTCAATCATGGATGCCTCTCAATGGGGTGTTTTTATCGGAGTTTGTTCTTTTTACGACGCTACTGCGATAAAGCTAACATTTCGCAAGTTTGATGGAAGAATCAATCTTCACTTACTGCACATTTATCCCCCAACAGACGGCGGAACATAGCATGCACCTGCTGCATCGCTGCGCGCAGGTCTTGCGGACTGCAAATATCGGCATGCCTGCGCATCGTTTCCCATTCGCTCGCAGCGGCATCGGCGGGCAGGCTGCCGATGGATGCCCACAATTCGACCCGCAATGCATTTTCCATCTGCCGGTAGCTGCGGTAGCTGTCCGCCAATATCGCCGCCGCATCGCGCCACTCGGCAGGCGCAGCAGCGGGCAAATGCTCGAATATATACACCGTCCCCGATCCGTTGCACGAACCATCGCCACCGAAAATCAGCCGTGCATATTGGGCCAGAAATTCAATATCCACCAAACCTCCCGCATCGTGTTTGAGATTGATAACATCTTCAGATTTACTGGCCAGATGCGCCAGCATTTTTTCGCGCATCGCCAACACATCCTGCGCCAGTTTTTCCGCATCCCGCTTGAGATTCAACACCTCATCAACAACCGCCGCCACCGATTTTTGCGCTGAGCGCGGGCCAGCCACCGTGCGCGCCCGGCACAAGGCTTGATGCTCCCAATTTTGCGCGCTGTGCAACTGATAATCGCGAAAACCGTTCAAATTGGTAACCAACACCCCGCTCTGCCCGGAAGGGCGCAAGCGCGCATCGAATTCAAAACCGGCCCCATAAGGCGGATGGCCACTCAATTGCTGAATCATGCGCCGGCCAAGCCGCTGGCCGTGTTCCCACAGGCTCTTGCCGTTCAGCAAACGCTCCGGCTGCGCATCGGCGAGCACAAACACCATATCGAGATCCGATACCAAGCCCATTTCGCGGCTGCCGTGCTTGCCCATGGCCAGCGCCACGAACGGAAAATCCGGTGGCAGCTTCATTTGCTGCAAACACAAACGCAACACCGCCTGCGTTGCCGCATCGGCAGTATCCGCCATCCATACCCCGATAGTTTGCGCATCGGCCTGATGCGCATCGACACTCAGCGCCGCCGTCAAGCGCGCCCGGTCCACCAAACGCCCGATTTCGGCCAATGCCTGTTCTTCATCGCACATATCGATGTCTTGCATGCCACGGCAGACACCCTGCACATCCGCCGCCCCGCGCTCATGCGCCAGCGGCCATTCCAACCACGACGGATCACGGACAATATGCTCGCGCACATAACGCGATGCCGAAAGTGCGCCGATCAGCCAATCCAACGCCCCCTGATGGGTAGCCAATAAATCAATCCAGGTCGCCCTGCCGCCGATACTTTTCAACAAATCGGAAAACGCTTCCAACGCGGTAACGCCATTCGCATCGTCCAACCAGCGCGGCATGGCCCGCGCCAGTACCGCTTCCACCCGGTTGCGGCTGCGTTCGGGAAGCATACCGCGCAGCAATTGCTCATCCATGGCCGCCAATGCCTGCTTTATGCGCTGCCGGGAAGCCGCATCAAACGGCTGCAATTCACCGTCGTGTTGCCCGGTCAGCCAGCTTGTCGATTCGGATTCTGCAATCGGCAGCACATGCTCGGAAAATGCCGCGCTCACCAGCTGCGCATGGGCATGCATACACGTCTGAATATCGGACAGGCCAAGTGCGGCTTCGAGATACGCAACATAGCCTTCGGGCAATTTCTGCGTTTGCTCACCCAAACGCGCCTGCACAGCATGCTCGATGCTGCGCCAAAAACGATACGCCGTACTCAATTGCAGCGCTTCAGCATCACGAACCGCACCGAATTCACGCAACGCATCCAGCGCTGCCAAACATGACGACTGGCGCAACTGCGGATTGCCACCGCCATGCAGCAATTGCATCGATTGCACGACGAATTCGATTTCACGAATACCGCCGCGACCGCGTTTTACGTCGAATCCGGCCTCAATCTGTTGATCGCCCGCCTGCGCATCGATGCGCCGTTTCATATCGGCCAAGGCCGCCACCGTCGTATAATCCAAATAGCGGCGATAAATAAACGGTGCGATGCCCGCAACAAACGCCTCGCCGAGCGCCTTATCGCCAGCCACCGGGCGCGCCTTAATCAGCATCGCCCGCTCCCACGTCTGGCCGTAGTTCTGATAAAAATCCACCGTCGCATCCCGACTGAGGCAAATCGCCGCCCCATCGCCACCCGGGCGCAGGCGCATATCCATCGGCCAGACAAGACCATTCTCGCTAGGCTCGGACATCAGGCGAATCAACATGCGCGACAAATGATTGTAATACTCGCCAACCGGAACCTGATTCCTGCCGCCGCTGCTTAGCCCTTCGCCCTGCCAAACGAATAACGGATCGACATCGGAACCGAGATTCAATTCGCGTCCGCCAAGCTTGCCCAAACCCATCACACAGAACGCACCGCCATCAAGACGGCCAAAACGCGGCGCAATCAAGCGCTCGGACATCAAAAGAGCTTGTGCCAACAAACCAGAGGCAAAATCGGCAATGGCCCGGTATGAGGTCTCAATATCCGCATGCAGACCCAATTCCCACCAGATGATATGGCGCATGCCGCGCTGCTTGCACAAGCGCAAATGACGCATGCATTCGCCCAAATTATCGCTGCTGCAATCCGTCACCCAGTTCCGGCTGCCATCGGGCAGCACAGCCTCTGCCGCCGATTTGAACAGCGCATGGCAATCATCGGCATCGGCAGTACGCATCAGCGCGCAAAACAACGGCGAAATATCCGACAAACGCGCCGCATCTTCACGCAGCGATTGGGGAACGTGTTGCAGCCAGCTTGCACTCATCGACTGAGTATATCCTGAATCAGACCCATAAAAAAAGGCCGCCACACCATGTGACGGCCTTTTCCTTCTCTCCGGAACAACGCCCGGCGCAAAACATCAAACGGAGTAGTACATCTCCATCTCAATCGGATGCGGGCGCATACGCAGTTCGGTAACTTCTTCCATTTTCAGCTCGATGTAGCCATCAATCATATCGTCATCCATGACATTGCCCACTTTAAGGAACTCGCGATCGGCATCGAGCGCCTCCAAAGCCTGATCCAAACTGCTACAAACAGTCGGAATCTTCTTACCTTCTTCCGGCGGCAGATCGTACAGGTTCTTATCTGCAGCTTCGCCCGGATCGATTTTGTTGGCAATACCATCAAGACCGGCCAACAGCATGGCGGTAAACATCAAATACGGATTACCGGAAGAATCCGGGAAACGCACTTCGATACGCCGCGCAGGGTCGGAATTGACCACCGGAATACGAATCGACGCCGAACGGTTGCGATTCGAATAAGCCAGCATCACCGGCGCTTCGAAGCCCGGAACCAAACGCTTGTAGGAATTGGTCGAGGCATTGGTAAATGCATTCAATGCACGCGCATGCTTGATGATACCGCCGATATACCACAGTGCTTCCTGCGATAGGTTGGCGTATTTATCACCGGCAAACAGATTCTTGCCGTCTTTCCAAATCGACTGATGCACATGCATGGCCGTGCCGTTGTCGTTGAAAATCGGCTTGGGCATGAAGGTGGCCGTCTTGCCGTGCGCATCGGCAACATTATGCACGACGTATTTGTACCACTGGGCGCGATCGGCAATATCGATAAGCTCGCCGAAACGCATGGCCAATTCGCACTGACCGGCGGTTGCCACTTCGTGATGATGGCATTCCATTTGGATGCCGAGATCGGTCATTACCAGCGACATATCGTTGCGGATTTCATGCAGCGAATCAACCGGCGGCACAGGAAAATAACCGCCCTTGACGCCCGGACGGTGGCCGGTGTTGCCGCCGTCGTATTTGCGGTGCGAATTCCATGCCGCTTCTTCGGATTCGATCTCATAACCGGAAGAGCCCATTTCATTGTGGTAACGCATGCCGTCGAAGATGAAAAACTCCAGCTCAGGGCCGAAATACACAGTGTCGGCAATACCGGCGCTGCGAATATACTTCAGCGCACGCTGCGCCACCTGACGCGGGCAACGGTTGTAGTCCTGACCGGTCAACGGATCAATCACTTGCGACACCAGCACCAGCGTGGAGGCCTCGAAAAACGGATCAATGCGCGCACTTTCCGGATCGGGAATCAGCGCCATATCGGAATTGTTAATATCGCACCAACCGGCAATCGAGGAGCCGTCGAAGGCGAAACCGTCTTCAAAACAATCCTCATTAAATTCGCTAATCGGGAAGGTGACATGCTGCCACTTGCCTTTGGTATCGGTAAACCGGACATCGACGAATTCGCATTCGTTTTCTTCGATCATGTCCATCACTTTTTTGATTGCGTCACTCATTTTCCTTTTTCTCCTGTGTGTCTTTTACGACCATTATTTTGAACCACCCTCAAACTTTTTTAGCCATCAGCCTATGTAAGCACCGCCTAAATCGCATCCTCGTCAAACTCGCCGGTACGAATACGCACCGTTTTTTCGACCGGCATGACAAACACCTTGCCGTCGCCGATTTTACCAGTGCGCGCAGCGGCAACCAGCGCTTCCAGTGCCACATCCAGCCGATCTTCAGCAACAACGATTTCAAGCTTCACCTTGGGCAGAAAATCCACCGAATATTCGGCCCCGCGATACAATTCTTTATGCCCTTTCTGATGCCCGTAACCCTTAACTTCGGTCACCGTCATGCCGTCAATGCCGACATCCGCCAGCGCATCTTTTACATCGTCCAACTTGAACGGCTTGATAATGGCTTCAATCTTTCTCATTGATCCTCCCTATTCTGCCGTTTCACCGGCTGCTCACAAAACCCGTGGGTAATCGGATAGCGGCGGTCGCGGCCAAACGCCTTCTGGGTAATTTTCACCCCCGGCGGCGCTTGCCGACGCTTATATTCGGCAATATACAGCATGCGCACCACCCGTTCGACCAGCGCAACATCATAACCGTGTTGCACAATAGAGGCCACACCCTGCCCCAATTCGATATACGACTGCAAGATGTCATCGAGCACCGCATAATCAGGAAGCGAATCGGAATCCTGCTGATCGGGAGCTAATTCAGCCGACGGCGGCTTGCTGATACTGTTTTCGGGAATCAATTCCCGATGCCGGTTGATGTGTCTGGCCAGCGCAAAAACCTGTGTTTTATAAACATCCTTGAGCGGCGCAAAACCGCCAGCCATATCGCCGTACAGGGTGGCATAACCGACCGCCATTTCCGATTTATTGCCGGTGGTCAGCAGCATGCGCCCGGTTTTATTGGAAATCGCCATCAACAACAAGCCGCGAATACGTGCTTGTATATTCTCCTCGGTAACATCCGCTTCGCTCATATCCCATGCGGCAAATGTGTCGGCCAGTAAATCATCAACAGCCGCGCGCGGCCCTTCAATCGGCAAGGTAATCGTCTGCATCCCAAAATTCACTGCCAAAGCCTCGGCATCGGCAATGGAATGATCACTCGAATAACACGACGGCATCAGCACCCCAAGCACATGTTCCGCACCAATCGCTTCGCAGGCCAACGCCGCCACCACCGCCGAATCAATACCGCCGGATAAGCCAAGCACCACCTGTGTACATGCATTGCGTAAAATATAATCGCGTACCCCGAGCAGCAGCGCCTGATGCATCTGCGTCATCGCGTCGGGAATTTCGGCAATATCACCGCAGGATGCCGCCACATCGACAATCACATCCGCCGATGCAAACAACGGCGCGCGGGCCAGCATATTGCCACCCGCATCCAGCGCATGACTGCCGCCATCGAAAACAATTTCATCCTGCCCGCCAACCTGATTTACATACAGCACAGGCGTTGCAAAACGGATAGCACGTTTTTTCATCAAGGCCTCGCGCTCGCGTTGTTTATCGACATGAAATGGTGAGGCATTCAGATTGACAAGCACATCGCGCGCCTGTGCAGCAGCGCTTTCGGCCACTGCATCGTCCCACAAATCCTCGCAAATACCGATACCGATACG
>JAJRWP010000139.1 GCA_021545645.1 Zetaproteobacteria bacterium
CAAGATTATGCAGGCCGATATTGCCGTGACGGCGACAGCGGTGCGTGTGCCGGTTTTTTATGCCCATTCGGAGGCGGTGAATATCACTTTTGCCGCGCCGATGAGCGCCGATACGGCACGCGAATTGCTTGCAGAAGCCGACGGCGTGTGCGTAATCGACGATCCGGCAAGTGAAGATTATCCGCTGGCAAGTGATGCTGCGGGCTCCGATCCGGTTTGGGTTGGGCGCATCCGGGAAGATGATTCTCTCATAAATTCCTTGCATTTATGGGTTGTTGCTGATAATGTGCGTAAAGGGGCGGCTCTAAATGCTGTTCAGATTGCGGAAATTTTGATATGCGAATAAAAGGTAGGGTTTGCCGCTCGCGCGGAATTTCAAACCGGGGTAAAGGAGATTAATCGTATGGTCGCTGCTTTACGCATAGCGCTTTTGACGTCTGTCTGCCTAGTTTTTGCAACAGGTCAGGCTTGGGCGGTAGCGCTCGGTAAAATCGAAGTGACCAATCATCTTGGCGAAACATTCTTTGCCGAAGTCCCTTTGCAACTGGATGCGGGTGAAAAGATTTCCAATGTGTTTGTCGGGCTGGCCGATGCTTCCGATTATCAGGTGCTGGAGGTTTTCCGCGATCCGGCAGTTAATGATTTACAGGTGGAAATCAAAAATGATTTGCGCGGTCCGCGTGTGGTCGTTAGTTCGATTTCCGCCATCGACACACCTTATTTCAATTTGGTGCTCAAAGTGCGCCATGGCCATGCTACCAATTTCAAAAAATATCCGGTTTTCCTTGATTTGCCCGAGCAGGTCCGTCCGGCACCGGTTGTCTCCACACCGCCAGAGCCCGCAAAAGCCGCACCTGTGGTAAAACGTGCGCAGGCGCGCCCTGTGCTGCCGCGTGCGCCAATTCCCGCAGCCAGTGTTTCTGCGGTGAGCCGTGCCCCGCTTGAATCATCTGTGCCTGAGGCAGCACCGGAAGCGACGCCGTCGGCGTCAACACGCGGGGTTGAAAGCACCGAATTTGCACCTTTTGAAGGTTGGGCGCGTACCAGTCGTTACGGCCCGATGGTACGTGGCGATACAATTACCACCGTCGCACGGCGTCTGCCGGTCGATGAACGCTACACGCTGAATCAGATCATGGTCGGTCTGTACAATAAAAACAAAGCCAAATTCCGCGAAGGTAATATCAATCTTATCAACGCCGGAACCTATCTGGATATACCGACCGCCGGAGAGGTTGAGGCCGTCGAAGAACGTCAGGCGCAGGCTATTCTTAAAGAGCACAATCGCCGCTGGAAACAGTTGAAAAATCAGCCGCGTTATGCAGCCGAGGCGGAAGCGCAGAAAAACCGTTATCGCCCGCGTGTGCATATCGGAAAATCGGCTTCCGGCCAAGCATCTGCGCCGCTGCAAGCTACGCAAGCGCCAGTTGCCGTGGCGCATCAACCTGCGAACGCCGCTGCCGAGCAATTGCGCGCCTTGCAGCAGGAGAATCTCAAGCTGAAACAGGATTTACAAGCGGCCGAGAAGAAGGCGGCCGTTACCAAGCCCGCCAGTGCCGATGTCGCCGCTGCTGAAGCCAAGGTCAAGAAACTTGAATTGACCGTGGTTCGCTTGCAAAGGCAATTGACCCAGATTAATCAGCAGTTGGAAGAAGCAAAAATGCAGGATGCCAATGTGCTGACGTCGATATTGATGGCGATGATTGTCTTGCTGCTCGGCGTTGCCGGTTATCTGCTCTATTTGTTGCGCCGCGACAGGCCGCATCCGGCCATGCAGATGCAGGCTACGGAAGATGCGGCCATTGATCCTGCACCCGCCGATGTAAATACAGCCGATACGGATGCCAACGAAGCTGTGCTTGACGAGTCTGCCGATGCCGATGCCGATATCGAAGAGACGCAAAGCATCGCTCAAGAAGACGCGGCTGAAACGTTGAATAATGATGAAGTGGATGATGGCGAAGTTCGAGATATGCCGGCAGACGATGATTTGCTGTTCGAGAATAAACAGCCGCTTGTTGCCGAAGCCGGTGTCGATTACCTGGCCGAGGCCGATGTTTACCTGCGCTACGGCATGGAGGAAGAGGCTTTACAGCAACTGAATTTAGCCATTGAACAGCGCCCCGACAATGCCGATGCACATGCCAAGCTGGTGCAGTTATTACAGAGCCGAGGCGATAGCGCCGCAGTCAGTACCGCGATTGATGCAGCACGGTTGGTTCTTGGCGGCGCTGCGTTGCAGAGTTTTGAGGCATCCATTGATGCCGCTGGCGAAGAGCAGGCAGCAGCCGGTGGCGAAGGTGATACGCTTGAGGATGATGCGCAGCCAAATGATGTTGAATTCCCGGAACAAGACACTGAAATTGACCCCCTAGAGGCCGCTGATACACCGGCGGAGACAGCGGGCGAAATGGATTTGGATTTGAGCGGTATTGATGTACCCGGTCTTGGTGGTTCCGGGCTTGACGACGTTGCTGCTGACGATGCGCAGCAAGAGTCTGACGGGGATATTGCTTTTGAAGTTGATGCGGGCGTTGAAGCGATTGCAACTGCTGCAGAAGACGAAGAAGAAGCAACTGCGGACGACGATGATTTTTCCAGTTCGATTCAGATCTCGGCGGTTGATGCGGACGAAAGCGAGGCAAGTGAAGAGGCCGAAGTTTCGCTGCCGGACGCGATTGCCGACGGTGACTCGCAGGATATTGATTTCACGCTTGCCGAAAGCACATCACTGGATGACGATTTAAATGAGGCACTCAACGCGTTGGACGACGATGAAGATACTGATTCGCAGCAAGCAATAGCGACAGACGATAGTGGCGCAGAAGTAAGCGAAGCGACGGTATCGCTTGTTGCTGGTGAAGATGGCGATGCTGTGCCGGAGACGGAAATTGAGGCAGCGTTAGCAGGCGATGACTTGAATCTGGATGAGATTCTTGGCGATTTGAACGAGCCTGAATCAATTGATAGTGATGATGATGTTACCCCGCAAGTTGCCTCGCCGGAAGCCGTTCCGGAGACCGAGATTGCGACAAGCTTGCCGGAAGACGACTTGAATCTGGATGAGATTCTTGGCGACCTCAATGCGTTTGAAACACCGGATTCCGATGAATCCGCAGCTTCAGAGACTGCCTCCGTAGATGGTGATGCGACGGCTGTGTCGGATGATGAACTGAATCTGGATGAGATTCTCGGTGATTTGGATATCGGAGATGAGCAGCCGACTGTGACTGCGGCATCTGATGAGCAGGCTGCAGCTGAAGAAAACATGGATGCACAAACGTCAGCTGTTGAAAACGATGCTTCGGATATGGACATCAGCAACGAACTGGACGATCTGCTGGCCGAATGGGATGGTGATGCGGGCGAGGTTGCGGGGGCTGATGCCGGGCCGGAAAATCTGGATATAGACCGGGCGCGCAGTTTGTTGGCGGAAGGTTCGCTGGACGAGGCGGAAATTGCCTTACAGGCTGCTGAGCATAGTGATCGTCGCGGCGATACGCTGATTGGTCAGGCTGAATTGGCAGCGCGTCGCGGCGATGCTGCGCGCAAGGCGGAATTGCTCGGCGAAGCGGAAGCATTGCTCGACGATGCCAATCGCGACTGGTTCGAGTCGGTTAAAAATCTCGACGTTTAGATTTGCTGACACGCATTTGACGACGGTGTGGACCGCGTGAACTAGGGTTTCCGGTGCGTTCTTCTTTTTCTATGTTGTTGCCATTTTACATGCGTATTCATGCCTTGGGGCGTTTCTGTTTTGCATGCTTGCTGTTTATCGCCGTATTGATGGTGAATAAACTGTGGGCGGGCTTGGTTTTGTTAATACTGGCGGTCTTGCTGGTTCGTTTGCTCAGTGAATCGTGGTTACCGCTTTGGCGTGCCTTACGGTTGCTTCTCTGGCTGTTGATTCCGATTATATTGTTGCACCTGATGTTTACACCGGGGCGCTTGCTTTGGCCGGATAGTGTCTTTCCCTTCAGCCGCGAAGGCTTGGATCAGGGTTTGTGGCTGGCATTTCGTTTGTGCGCGTTGTTTTTTGCGGCGATGGGCTTGTCGCGTTCGCTCAATATCGCGGAATGGACTTATTACAGCATACGCTTGCCGCTGATTGGCGAGCGTATGCTGCCTTTTGTGCAACTTGCCGCGCCGATGCGGCAAATGGTCAGCGATCATTTGAAAGAAAAGAAAATTCGTCCGCTCAATCGTATGCCGATGATGCTTGCCGCGTTGTTTGAGGACGTATGGCATGGTGCTGAGGAACAGGCGGATCGGGTTTGGAAACAATGGCGGCATATGCCGGTGCATGCGGTGCATGCTGGTGGTGTTTTTTCTGCAATTCTTCTTAGTTTGTGCGGGGTCGCGTTGCTGTTTGTTGCGAGGGCGGTTTGATGCAGCGCATTGCCTTGGTTATTGAGTTCGACGGACGTGGTTTTTGCGGCTGGCAGCGGCAGAATAATGGCGATTCTGTGCAGGCGGCACTGGAAAGCGCGCTGGAAAGGGTTGATGGCAAGCCGCTTGTCTGCATGGCAGCCGGGCGCACCGATGCCGGTGTGCATGGTGAGGCGATGCTGGCGCATGCGGATGTCTGTGCGGATAGGTTTTCCATTTCGCCGATGGCTTATGTGCATGGCGTGAATCAACATCTTCCCGATCAGATAAAGGTCATTGGTGTACGCGCCGTGGCGGCTGATTTTCATGCCCGCTTCGATTGCCGCGAACGGGCTTACCGTTATCAGATTTGGAATCGGCGCACTGCGCCTGCTATCGATCGCTGGCGGCACTGGTGGATGCCGCGCCCGTTGGATATTGCAGCCATGCAACAAGCGGGCGATGTGTTGCTGGGCAAACATGATTTTAGCAGTTTTCGTGCTGCCGGTTGTCAGGCCGCATCGGCGAAGCGCGAATTGCGCATGTTGCGCATCAGTCAATCCGGCTGCTGTGTGGCCATTGAGTTGCGCGCCGATGCATTTCTTTATCATATGGTGCGCAATGTCGTCGGTTCTTTGGTGTCTGTCGGTATCGGTAAGTGGAACGTGGAAAATATGCGCGATTTATTGGCTGTATGCGACCGCTCGCAAGCCGCTGATACCGCGCCGGCGCATGGCTTGTATTTCACCAATGCGGTTTATGATGCATTCCATGCGAGGGAGGTTGGTGGATTTAAATAGGTGAATTGAAATCGGTTGTGCATGTGTTTTTTCACGCGTGCGGCGACATGCCATTGACGAAACGCATTGCATGCCTAAAATGCGCGCTCCGATTCATGTTGTTTGCGATGTTAGATGAATTCAAATGGCGCTTTAGCTCAGTTGGTTAGAGCAACGGAATCATAATCCGTGTGTCCGGGG
>JAJRWP010000140.1 GCA_021545645.1 Zetaproteobacteria bacterium
ATTATCGATGTGCTGCGCGGCTCGACTGCGGCACGGATTCGCGAGCGCGAACACGATAAACTGAAATCGTACGGTGCAGGCGCTGATTTGAGTGCCGACGAATGGACGGCGATTCTTCGTCAGTTGGTGCATCAGGGCTATTGTACGCCCGATATTAGCCACCGTTCGGCGTTAAAACTCAATCCGGAGGCCGCCAAATTGGCCAAGCGGAAAAAACTGATGCTCGGCCTTTTCCATCAGGGTATTCGCCGTGGTTTGAAGCGCCCGGTGGTCAACCGCGCCGATCCGGTATTTGCCGAATTGAGCGATCTCAGGCGCGAAATGGCCGAAAAAGAGGGGGTGGCCCCGCATGTGCTGATGAACGATGCCACACTCGCTGAAATGAGTAAAAAACGCCCGCATTCGCTGGAAGATATGTCCAGTATCGACGGCATGGGCCAGCGCAAGCTGCAATCCTACGGCGAGTCGTTTTTGCAACTGTTGGCGACACATCCCGATGCCGACGAAGCGGCTGCCGATGCCGCAGAGGCTGCGGATAAGGCAGCTAAATTACGCGTGACCGGGCCGCCGCCCAACGATGCGCAGATGTTTACCTGGAATCTGTATAAAGGCGGCAAAACACCGGAAGAGATTACGGCCCAGCAGGGCATCAGTCAGGTTTCGGTGATGAAACACTTTATCGCTTTGGTCAAGGCCGGTTACGATGTCGATGTGCGTAAAATTCTCGGCGAAACCTTCGATGCAGTGACCAGCGCCATCGAAGAAGCCGACGAATATGCATCGCTGACCGATATTATGCGCAGCATCGAACCGCCGGTCAGCAACGAAGCGTTCCGGCTGGTGTTGGCGTGGCGCGAGGCGGCGGGTCTTTAGCTTTTTTAAGTGGTCTGGCTGTTTTTCAGCCAGACGCTTAATTCTTTACGGCGCTCCAAATCATACAATTCATCACAACCGCCGACATGCCGGTCATTGATGAAGATTTGCGGAACCGTGCGCGCACCGTTGCCGCGTTGCATCATTTCGGCGCGGCGTTCGGGGTCAGATTCGATATTATATTCGACAAATTCAAGATTCTTTTTCTTGAACAGCATCTTGGCGCGAATGCAATAAGGGCAGAACGTGCTGGAATACATTTCAATCTTCGGCATGGCTGTTGTTACTCCTTGGCAGTTAATCGTGTCAGTGAAAATGCGCGTACTTCAATACCCGTTCGGCGCAGCGCGCGGCAAGCATAGTGCATGGTAGCGCCGGTGGTGACGATGTCATCCACGATCCAGACAATATGCGATTCGGCGATATTGCTCCGGTGGTCGCTATCAATAGCGAATGCCTTACGCAGATTCTGCCAGCGTGCCTTGCCGCTGAGCGAGGATTGGCGATGCTGAACACCGCTGCGGCGTAAAATCCGCCAATCCATCCGGCATTTGCTACGCCGGGCGATGGCCCGGCATAAATCGGCAGCATGGTGACGACCGGCGCGGCGCATGCGCGATAACGGCATCGGAATCGGTAATAACAGGCTGTTTTCGCCGAAAAGTTCGTGCAGACGCGGTTCTGCACTGTCGAGCAACCAGTCGATACCGGCATCGTGGCCCTTTAATTTCCAATCGAGCACAGCCTCGCGCACTGCCCCCTGATAAATAAACAGACTTTCGGTTTGCTGTTGCGGCGGTGGCCGACGCAGGCAGCGCCCGCAAGGGCCGGGAGCCATTTCCGCAGGCAGCATGCGGCCACATTGATGGCAATGCTTGTGCGGCCAGATGCGAATGCTTTGTGTGCATGCGCTACAGCTATTGTTTTGCCCGGCCAACGGCGCATGGCAGAACACACAGGCGGGCGGCAACAGGGCATTGCGCCCAGCGTTAACCCATTTTGCAAGTGCAGTTGACAGCGCCGACATGCTACCCAGCATGCATGATATGCCAGACAGTCGCAATTGGTTTGCACCGACACCGATTCACCGTTACCGCGCCTTCAACCGGGGCCAGCGGCAGGGCATGGCGATTCGACTGGCAGGCAGGCGGCTGATTAATTTTTCCGGCAACGATTATCTCGGTCTTAGTTTTCATCCGGATGTGTGCCGGGCAGCGGTTGCGGCGGTTGAAACGGACGGTGCAGGCAGCGGTGCATCGCGGCTGGTCAGTGGCGATGCGCCGTTGTTGCACCGTTTGGAAGCGGAATTGGCGGCGTGGAAGGGTTTTGAGGCGGCGCTGTTGGTCGGTTCCGGCATGTTGGCCAATATGGGCGTGCTGCCGGCTTTGGCGGATCGACATTGCACACTGTTTTGCGACCGTTTGAATCACGCATCGCTGGTCGATGGCGCACGTTTGAGTGCTGCAAACGTGGTTCGTTATAAGCATCTGGATATGCAGAGCCTTGAATTGGCCATGCAAAAACAAGCGGCTCGTGGCAATCGTTCGATTATCGTTTCGGACGGCGTATTCAGTATGGACGGCGATTGTGCCGATGTTCGCGCTTTGCTGGATTTGGCCGAACAACATGATGCGCTGCTGCTGCTCGACGATGCGCATGGTTTCGGCACACTCGGCAAAGACGGTCGCGGTCTGAGTGCAGTATCCGCTGCCGCCGGGCATGCACGGCTCGTCGAAATCGGTACATGCGGCAAGGCATTGGGCAGTTACGGTGCATTTATTCTTGGTACACACGACATGATCGACGGCCTGCGTCAGCGCCTGCGCACCATGACCTATTCGACGGCGCTGCCGGTCAGCGTTTGCGCCGCCAGTCTGGCGGCATTGCAGGTGTTGAAACAAGGTGCATGTGTTCGCCGCCTGCATGAAAACATTGATATATTTCAGCAACTTGCGAGCAAATCGGGGCTGCCGTTATCGGCATCGGAAACAGCGATTCAGCCCTTGCTTATCGGTGACGATGCCGCTGCCCTCAAAGCTTCCGAAACATTGGCCGGGCATGGTTTTTTCGTTGCCGCCATTCGTCCGCCGACAGTGCCGCAAGGCACGGCGCGTTTACGCATTACGCTATCCGCCGCGCACACGGAAGATGAAATAACTGCGCTGGTGCAGGCCTTGGCCGGGGTGGTGGGCTGATGTCGCCGGTGTTGGTATTTATGCACGGCTGGGGGCAATCGCCGCAAACATGGCATGCGCAACTGGATTATTTTTCCACGCGCTGTGAAACAAAAACGATTTGTCTGCCCGGACACGGCGGTGCTGCGGATGCGCCGCCCGAGCTTTGGGAAGATAAACTGCGCGAACAACTGCCCGCCGCACCGCATATTCTGGTCGGCTGGTCGCTGGGCGGCATGCTGGCCTTGCAGTTGGCGCGGCGGGAGGCTCGGCAAAATGAAACGCAGTTGCGCGGGCTGGTGTTGTTGTCGGCGACGCCGTGTTTCCGTATGCGTGCGGATTGGCCGCATGCTTGTCCTGATGACGTGTTTGCCGCTTTTCAGCATAGTCTTGGCGATGTTGGCCATGGAAAAGATGCCGAGCGCTTGCTGGGACGGTTTTTTGCTTTGATGTTGCAAGGCGACGAGGTGGATCGGCGACGTTATCTTGATATTGTCCGAAAAGCGGTGGACCGGCGGCATCCGGCGACGCAGGCCGGTTTGCAGGCAGGTTTGTCGCTGCTCGGCGATTTGGATTTGCGCGCTTCGCTGGCGGAAATTACCTTGCCGACGCTGCTGGTGCACGGCACGGGCGACGGCATCACGCCGCTTGCCGCCGCCAGATTTCTGGATCGGGCGCTGCCTTATGCAACATTGCGCACGCTGGCCGCCGGGCATGCGCCGCATTTAACGCAGGCGCAAAAGTTCAATCGAATATTGGAGGCATGGTGTCTGAACAGCATATCAATACGCGCCGCGTAGGGCGGGCTTTCAGCCGTTCGGCGGCCACCTACGATCAGCATGCGGTGCTGCAACGCGAGGCTGCCGACCGCTTGCTGGCGCATCTTGAATTTACCAAGATTAAACCGCAGCGGGTGCTCGATATTGGTTGCGGAACCGGTTATTTCACGCGTCTTTTGCGCCAGCATTTCAGCCGTGCGCATGTGACGGCGGTGGATATTGCGCCGCCGATGCTGGCGGTGGCGCGGCGCGAACAGCCCCGGCGCATGCCGTGGGCGGCGAAAAACGCATTTGCCGCTGCCGATGCCTGCGCGTTGCCGTTTGCCGATGCCAGTTTCGACATCGTTGCTTCCAATTTGGTCATGCAATGGGTCGGCGAACCGCAGCAGATGCTGGCCGAGATGCGCCGGGTGTTGGCTCCGGGCGGTTTATTGCTGTTTTCGACCTTCGGACGGCGTACCTTGAACGAATTGCGTCAATCGCTGGCCGATTTTTCGCATGAACATGCCGGATTGGTGTTGCCGTTTCCCGATGTGACCAGTTTGGGCGATGCGCTGATGAAATTGCCGGTTGAATTGCCGGTGACGGATAGCGATTTGTTCACCCTGACCTATGCCGATGCGATGGCGCTGATTCGCGAATTGAAAGGTTTAGGTGCATCGTCGAGCGCGATTCGCAACCGTCCGTCCGGTCTATACGGACGCCGCTTGCTCAAGCATGTGAGCAAGGTGTATGCGGCGCGGCATAGCGCTGCCGACGGGCGAATCAGCGCCACATTTGAAGTGTTGTATGCGCAGGCTTGGTATGCCGAAGCGCCGCGAACGTTTGATCAGGTCATTCCGATTGAGGTGTCGGGTGGGGCGTAGTGTTTTTATTACGGCCACGGATACCGGCGCTGGCAAAAGCTTTGTCACGGCGGCGTTAACGCAGGCATTGCTGGCCGCCGGGCATGATGCGGCGGCGCTTAAGCCGGTCAGTTGCGGTCGCCGCGAAGGTGAGTTGAACGACGATGTGGCCTTGCTGCTTAAAGCGCAAGGCATGGATATGGCGCGCTCCAATGCGATTAATTTGTACGATTTCGGCGAATTTTCAGCGCCTGCATTTGCTGCAAATTCGCAGGACAAAGCTGTTGATGTTCGCCGATTAAGCGATTGGTGCAATCACATTGCCGATCAACATGCGCTGACCCTGATCGAAGGTATCGGCGGTTTGTTTGCGCCGCTGACTTTGGATGCGTTGGTCAGCGATTGGCTGTTGCAGATGCCGCAAGCGGAGGTGTTGCTGGTGGTGCATGCGCGGCTCGGCGGTATCAATCATGCGCTGCTGACCTTGCAGGCCTTAAAACACATGCAACGCCCGCCGCGCTGGATCGTGGTCAATGCTACTGACGTCGGTAGCGCGGATATGTTGGAACAGCATTGCCGGGCGATTGCGCCGCGTTTTTGCGATGCGGGCAGTTTGCTGAGTCTTGCTTATACGCCGCCGGGTGTTGCCTGTGCCTTGCCGGAAGCCTTGCTGGTGGATTTTATGTGAGCAGCGCCTAGTCTTTTTGCGGAGTAGGAACGGAGGGGTTCATGCGTGTGTTGATTGTTGAGGATGATGAAGTGGTGCAAGGCGTGCTGAGTGCGTATTTGGCGCATTACGGCTCGGATCATGGCGAAACGATGGATATTCAGGTGTTGTCGTCGGCGCAGCAGGCGCTTTCGCTGTTGCTGGAACAGGATGATGCCTGCGATGTAATTTTTCTCGATGTGCGCCTGCCCGAGATCGGCGGCGACGACCTCTACAGCCAACTGATGGTCGAAAAACCGGATGTTTTGGGCCG
>JAJRWP010000141.1 GCA_021545645.1 Zetaproteobacteria bacterium
CGGATAAACTGGCCATCCTTGTCGCCTCATTCATGTCGGGAACGGTCGGTTATTTGGTTTTGAAAACAAGTAAAAATACATCATAGAGAGCCCGGTCATTTTGAAGGAGTTGCAGAATGAATGAACATGAGAAAATAAATTATGTCGAGTTCCCCATCAAAAATATTTTCTCCTTTCCGGGTAAGCATCGCTTCCATTTCAAAGAACCCAGCGGCAATGAATTTGCCGTCTGGTCGAAATAATAGCGCCTGAATAAAGACATCGAGAAAAATGCCAGAGCCATTCAAAAACGCATTCAATGCACAAATGATTCGTGGCATGGCGACGCATTTTCGAAATCACTGGGCAGAATTCGATGGCGCAGGTTTTGCAGATGCCGCCGCGAAAAACCTGCAGGCTCTTGAATTAAAAGAACGCTCCAATCAAATCATGCAGGCGATGATCGACTATCTGCCGGATGATTTTACGCAAGCGGGAAACATCATACTGGCAAGTCTGAGCCCAGTGCACAATGGCGATATTTTCGGCATCGCAGTCGATGATAAAGGTATTGCCGGATGGGCGATTATGCCGATGGCGCATTATGTGGGAGTGCGTGGTCATCAGCATTTCGATTTATCCATGCGCTTATTGAAAGAACTCACCAAACGTTTTTCTTCGGAATTCGCCATTCGTTTTTTTCTATTGGCTGTACCCGAAAAAACACTAGCCATATTGAAGAAATGGGCAAAAGATGAGGATCGGCATGTACGGCGTTTGGTTTCGGAAGGAACACGCCCGCGACTGCCTTGGGCGATGCAACTGCCTGCATTTATCAAAGACCCTACACCTGTGCTTGAACTGTTAGACATGCTCAAGGATGATAAAGAGGAATATGTGCGCCGTTCGGTAGCCAACAGCCTGAACGATATTGCCAAGGAACACCCAGACTTGGTTGCCGACATCGCTGCACAATGGATGCAAGGTGCAGATAAAAACCGTGAAAAACTAATCCGCCATGCTTGCCGGACACTCATCAAACAGGGCAACAAAAAAGTCTTGCGGGTCTTTGGTTATCAGAAACCCGAAATTCAGCCGCTCACCATTGAGGTGCAAACCCCGCAAGTACTGTTTGGTAGTGTATTACAGTTTTCTATAGCCATCGCTTCAACAACCGAGCATACGCAAGCGTTAATGATTGATTACATCATCCACCATCGAAAAGCGAACGGCAAAACATCGCCGAAAGTGTTCAAGTGGCGGACCAAAAACCTGATCGCAAACGAAACATTGATTTTGAGCAAAACACACGCCATCAAAAAAATCACGACACGGGTGTATTATCCGGGTTTGCATCATGTGGAAGTTATGGTGAATGGAGTTTCGGCAGGCATCGTTGATTTTCAGTTATTGATGCCGTAAATCGCTTGCATCAAAACCGAAGCCATCGCATAAAGCAAAAAAAAGACCGCCCAACACGGGCGGCCTTGAATGTTTATCTACGCATGCGGCGTATGCATATCAATCGATGCGCGTGCGCTCCTCGATTTCCTGTGCTGTCTTGCAATCAATACACAATGTCGTCACCGGGCGGGCTTGCAGGCGTTTGCTGCTAATCGCACCGCCGCAACTATCGCAAATGCCGAATGTTCCGGCCTTGATCCGCGCCAGCGTCTGGTCGATTTTTTTAATCAATCGCCGCTCGCGGTCCTTGATGCGCAAATCGAAATTGCGGTCGGCTTCCATGGTCGCCTGATCCGTTGGATCGGGAAAAGAGGTCTGCTCCTCCTGATGCATGGAATGCAATGTCTCGTTCAGGTTGCCTTCCAGTTCCGCGCGCCAAGTAACGAGCTGCTCGTTGAATTTCTCAAGCTGATTTTCAGTCAATGCCATCGTGTTCCTCCATCGGGTCGCAAACCCTTATCACTGCTCCGGCAAAGCGCTCCGGTTTCAATAAGGCGGCGAACCATAGCGATTGCCCGTCATGCTGTAAATCCGTTCAACTGCGACGACAAAAAACCATACCACTGATCGGCCAGTTCTGCCAGCGGCGGCGGATGGGTAAAATCAGCCAAACAAGACACGGCCAAACCGGTTCCACAGGGATTGATGGCAGCGAACCATTGCGGCGGCACGGACACATTGAGCGCCATACCGTGCCAAACCACCCCGTGCGATATACGCAAACCAATGGCGGCGATTTTGGCAGGCCCAATCCAAATACCCGGCAGACCATCCCGCCGAGCCGCAGCAACACCGTGATCATTCAGCAAATCAATGCACGACTGCTCCAACAGGCAAACATAATCGCGCACGCCCAAGCCCCTATCGCGCAAGCAAAGAATCGGGTACAACATAACTTGCCCCGGCCCGTGGTAAGTGGTTTCACCACCACGGTCGGTTTCGATCAGCGGCGCAGGCAGCGCCGTTTGCCGACGGTTATCGACACCGCGCCTGCCCGTTGTGTATACCGGTTCATGTTCGCACGACCAGATAATTTCACCGGCTTCCCCCCGCTGCAATAAACGCGCGTGTCGCTGCATGCTTTCACGAAAGGCAACATAATCTTGCCGCCCCAACCACGAAAAATCCGGCGCACCACTGTTAGAAAAACAAGTTGCTGACATGCGCGGATGCTGACGATTCAGGCATAAAACGTCTATTTCAGTAAAACCGCCTAAATAGCGTATATTCGCGCCGCAAAACTAAGCGGATAACACTAATGAATATTCGCTGGCCCAGTGCAAGGCGCGGGTATGGATACCCATCAAATCGCCGCAGCAAAGGCCGAATGTACGCCCCAGATCATCGACTTTCTGCCAATCGCTTTGCTCCATGGCCTGTATCAACTGCAGCAAGCGCCCGTATTCGCTGTCGGGATCGGTCAAACCCTGATGAATCGCATCCGGCAAGGATAATTTCGCCAGTGCATCGGCCATACTAACGCCGAGAATAGCATCCAGAACGGAAAACAAACCGAGCAGAAAATAATCCGCTTTATGCTCGGGGTGTCGTGTTTGTGCAATGCCTTCGAGCACCTTACCGCGCAACATGGCAACACGCACAAGCTCCAGCGGTTTGTCTTTTCCGGCATCGGCCAGCAGCAGAACAGAAAGCCATTGGCGAATATTTGCCAACCCCAACAAACCCAAGGCCTGACGCACCGACTCAATGGGTTTGCGCAGACCGAAGACCGCCGAATTGATGTGTTTGAGCAAACGGTAGGACAACGTTACATCGCGGGTAATCACATCCTCCACATCAGAAATGGCTTCCGCCGCAATCACCTCCTGCAAGGCCTGCATCAGGCCCAAGCTCGATTTCGGCAACTGCCGACCTTCAACAATTTGCGGTCGACAGAAAAAATAACCCTGAAAACCACTGCAACCAAGATTTACCGCCCGTTGATAATCCTCCATACTGTCCACATGCGTGGCCACAAGCTGTGATATTTTGCCGCGAATAGGCGGCAAATGCTCGGCAATCTTATCGTCGCGAATATCAATGCGAACCGCATCGGCGACGTCCAGCAAGGCATGGTAATCTTCTGTATCCTGAATACCGCTGAGCATCACATGGTAGCCTTGTTGACGCAGTGTGCTGCACACCGCCAAAACTTCGTCATCCGCCGCCATATCGGCAGCCAGATCGACTCCCAGTGTCGTCTCCGGAAATTCACCGACCGCGCCGCTGACCAGCAACTCACGCGTTGCCGGAATATACACCGGTAAATTGTTCGACAACTCGCTCAAACCGATGTCCATCAACCCGTGCACCAGCAATTGCGCGCTTTTTTCCGTCTGCGAAGGCGCACCATCGCCCGTTTCCGATGCCTGATATATCAATTGATAGGCAGTGGTTTTATATTCCCGGTCCAGAATAGGTTGACGCCCAACATAGAAATTTTCCACGGCTCTCTCCTGTTTTCTCATCAATCACGTTTGCACAACACGATCGCCCAGCTCTGGCAAACGCTTGAGCAATGACTCACCAACCAACGAATCCAGCAAATTCAATGCCAAGCCCGGCAAACAGAACACCTGCAATAACACAAGCAAACACGGCAAGGCTTGCCATCCGCCTTCAGCAATATCAGCCTGCCCACCCATGCAAATTCATTTCGATCCAGAAGAAATAAAAAAATTCGAGGCGATGGCCGAGGAATGGTGGAGTCCAAGCGGCAAATTCAAGCCGCTGCACCAGATTAACCCGCTGCGCCTTGATTATATCGCCGACACAGTGGATTTAAGCACTGCAAAGGTGCTTGATGTCGGCTGCGGCGGTGGCCTGCTGGCCGAAGGCATGGCGCGGCGCGGCGCACAAGTCACCGGCATTGATCGATCGCCAAAAGCACTGCGCATTGCGCAACTGCATGCCGAACAAGAAGGCGTGGAACTGACCTATATCGAAAACGATGCCGAATCATGGGCCGAAGAACACGCCGAGGCCTACGATGTGGTCACCTGTTTGGAAGTACTGGAGCATGTTCCGGACGTGCCGCGCACCGTGCAAGCGTGCAGCGCCATGCTCAAACCCGGCGGCCATTTCTTTTTCGCCACCCTCAATCGCACCGTACAATCCTATATCAAGGCGATTATCGGTGCCGAATACGTACTCGGCTGGCTGCCACGCGGAACCCACCAACACGACAAATTTATCCGCCCCTCAGAGATGCATGCCGCATGCCGCAGCGCCCGGCTGGATGTGCAAGATATTCGCGGCATGTCTTACCGTTTTATGAGCGATAATTTTGTGCTATCCGACGATTTATCGGTCAATTATCTGGGCCGCGCACAAAAAAACGACTAACACACATTTTTGGAACACCCATGCTAACCCCCGCTAAATTCCAGCTGCTCCGACTGGCCCTTGCATTCTTACTGCTGCCGCTGGCGGCAACATGTGCAAACGCTGGCGAAGTGGATATTATCGCCGATAAAATTGTCCGCGATGCCAATGGCGTGGCTACCGCCACCGGGCATGTGGAAATCAACCGAGGCGGAGAAACCATGCGTGCCGATAAGGTGCGTTACGATGCCACCAGCAAGCAAATCAAGGCAATTGGCAACGTCCACATTCATTCTGCCGATGCCGATATAAGCGCGGCCTCCGGCAATATGAACAGCGAAAACAAAACCGGTGAACTGCTGGATGCCACAATCAGCCTGCCCGGCGGCGAACATCTCAAGGCCGACCGTGTTCTGCGTTTGAACGAATATACCTACCGCGTTTTTCAACCTGTGCTCACCACCTGCCCAAAAGATCAGGAAACATGGCATGTTTATGCCTCCGAAGGCATGTTGGACCAAAATGAAGGAACCTTCACCGCCAAACACGCGCGCTTCGAATTCGCTGGCGTACCGCTGTTTTATACGCCCTACTGGCAGCAGGCGACCCGCCGTAAATCCGGATTGCTGATGCCTTCTTTCGCTTTTGGCAAACGGCGCGGCACGGAATGGGCACTACCCTATTATTTCGCCCCTGCCCCGGATTGGGATGCAACCATCACACCGCGCTTGATGACCGCACGCGGCTTCATGTTGGAAACCGAAGTCCGCCATGCTTCAAGCATTGGCCATGAACAAATACAACTCGACGGCTTATTCGACAAACAACTGGGTAGAACACGCGGTTATTTGCGTGGCGAAGGGGCTTGGCTGCTACCCTTTGACCTGAGTCTTTCACTCAAGGGCAGCGATATCAGTGACACAGACTATCTGGCCGATTTTTCACGCGAGGCCTCGCAATCGTCACGGCGTTATCTATCCAGCAATGCACAGCTTTCGCAAGCCTTTGAGTATGGCTCGTGGAGCCTGTCCAGCATCTACAATCACAACCTGTCCACAGCCAACAACAAAGCGACATTGCAACAATACCCGAATTTTCGCAGCAATCTGTCACTGCCACTGTTCGACTCTCCAGCCACCCTGCATTTCGATCAAAACACCACGCATTTTTCCAACCGCCTCGGTGTCAACGACTGGCGTGTTTATTCACATCCGTATGTGACACTGCCGTGGACGATGTTAGGCGGTGGCTTGTCCAGCACTATCACTGCCGGAATGACGCACACCCGCTACTGGCTCAGGCAGGGAGCAAACCGCAAACCGCGCCTGACCAGCGGCGAATTTTCGATTGATTCTTCGATGGTTTTTGAAAGCGTCAATAACGCGCGCACCTTTCGTCACAGCATCATTCCACGCATACGCTATGACTTCAACAACGTCAGCAACCGCCCCGGCGTGCCATCTTTCGATTCAAGACTTAGTCCACTCAGACTCAGCAATTTGTTCTTCGGCAACCGTTTTTCTGGTTTCGACGCTGTAGAAAATGCACATCGTATTGCTTTTCTTCTGACCAATAATTTTGAAAGCAAAACAACAACCACGGATGCCGCACGGACCATATTTAGTATAAATGCTGGGGCTCAATACAACATCCGCAGCCGCTTCAACGCATTGAACCCGCCACGTGCTTTTTCCAACTTGCTCGGCGATATGAGCTTCAGCCCGGTCAAGGGGTTCACCGCAAAAATCGAGGGCGAATACGATCCGGCACGCAGTTTCTGGAATCGCATCGCCGAAAGCATTATCTGGAGCAGTGAATACGGACACCAATTCAGGGCCACCTATCTGGTCAGCAATTCGGAGCTTTTCACCACGTCGGAAACCTTTCAAGCCAGTGCCACCGCCCAAATCAGCGAACACTGGAAAGCACAGGGCCTCGTCAATTACGACATCACTAAACAACTTACCCAGCAAATCAACGTTTCTATCGGCTACAGCCATCCCTGTTGGGATATTGTCATTCAAGGCCACCGCACCAACCGGCCAACCGGCACTTCTGTAGCAAGCAATACGGGTGCTGCCATCTTGATCAGCTTCAAGGGTCTGAGTAGCGTCGGTTCCAACGCAAGATAACCATCAATCTATGTTTTCATACGGAGAGCAAAGCCTTGCTTTATAAAAAGACGAAGTTGTTTGCATTCGGCCTGCTACTCCTGTGCAGCGGCATGATTCCGCCAGCGCAGGCAGAAGTGATCGACGGCATTGCCGCCATTGTCAACGGACAGGTCATCACTTGTTTCGAACTCAAACAGGATACCGATAAACTGCGACAACAATTAACCGCCAGCAGCGCGCAACAGACACTCGCTCCCAAACAATTGAAAGCTCGCGCACTGAACGAAAAAATCAACACCCTCTTGCAGCGTCAACAAGCACAAAAACTTGAAATCAGCGTTTCCAGTGCAGAGCTGAATAAAGCGCTGGCCGATATCGAGAAAAGAAACAACATTCCTGCCGGACAGCTAATAGACGTTCTTAAAAGCCAAGGCATCGACGTGGATAACTATAAACAAGCATTCAAGGATCGACTGCTGAGCGGCAAACTGGCCAATATCGCAGTACGTTCCCGATTGCAGGTCAGTGAAGAAGCCATGCGCGAATATTACCGTAAATATATCGCCAATTCCGGCCCGCAGCGTGAAATTGAAGTCGCACAGATTTTCCTCAGCCTGCCGCTCGATCCGACACCGGAAGAAGTCAAAAAAGCCTACCGAAAAATGAAAGCGTGGCGCAAGCAAGCGCTGCAAGGCGAATCGTTTGCACGTCTTGCCAAACTTTATTCGCAAGCCCCGGATGCCGCACAAGGCGGGCGCATGGGCTGGATGCAACCTGGCTCGCTGCAACCGCGATTTTCACCGATTTTTTCCCTTAAAATCGGCGGCATTTCCGAACCTATCCGTTCGCCTGCCGGACTACACCTGTTCACGGTCATGCAAGAGCGCTGGGAAAAACCGAATAAACACGCCGAAGCCTACGACGAAGTGCATGCCCGGCACATTCTGCTCAAGATCTCAAATGAAATGAGCGATGCGGACAAGCAAGAGGTTCGCAAGCGAGCCGAACAAATCGCCGCTGCCATGCAAGATGCCTCCGACAAGGAATTTGCAACACGCGCCAAAGAAATATCGCAAGGCCCAAGTGCCGCTAAGGGCGGTGATCTCGGCTGGTTCAAGCGTGGCGCTATGCTTCCCGAATTCGAAAAAGCGACGTTTGCACTTGATGCAGGACAAACCAGCGGTGTTGTGCAAACCCGCTTTGGTTTACACATTATTCGTGTCGTCGAAAAACGCCACATTGATCCGGATTCATTCCAGGCGCACCGCGATGAAATTCAAAACATCCTGCTCAATATCAAAATGCAGGAACAACTGCCGCGCTGGCTGGCTGCTATCACAGCCAAAGCAGAAATTGAATATAGAAACTGCCCGTAAGCATTGAGTACACTGCCTGTCCTCATCAGCGCCGGAGAACCCGCCGGTATCGGCCCGGATTGCATCCTGCTGGCTTGGACTGCCAATGCCGAAAACTTACGCGGTTGCTGCATTTGTGCACCCGTGAATTGGCTGGAAGAACGAAATACCAAGCTGGGTTTGAATGTTCCCTTGCGTGCTGTGGACACACCGCAAGCCTCCGAACACGCGCTGAATTGTTGGAATCCGTTAGCCCCGAACATCAGCATTGCACCCGTGCATTGTGCAAAACCATCGGCAAACACAGCACAAGCCGTTGTCGCCTGCATTGAAGCGGCCGCCATTTGTTGTAAACATGGCGAAGCCGCAGCAATGGTCACCGGCCCCATTGAAAAAGCGGTGCTGCGCGATGCCGGATTCGATTTTCCCGGACATACCGAATTTCTTGCCCATCTGGCCGACGATTCGCCGTTTGTCATGATGCTGGCCTCGGATGCCCTGCGTGTTGCCCTGCTGACCACGCATATGGCGATCGGCGATGTACCCGCCGCACTGAATATCGAAGAAACCGTGCAGTGCCTGCACATTGTCCACAATGATTTACAAACACGCTTCGCCATCAAAGCACCGCGCATCGGTCTGTGCGGTCTGAATCCGCATGCCGGAGAAGCCGGGCATTTTGGCCGCGAGGAAATCGACGTGTTGGCCCCGGCAGCCGAACAGGCACGCGGTGCAGGCATCAATGTGCGCGGCCCGCTGCCTGCCGACACGCTATTTTCGGCGGCCATGCGCAGCGATTTTGATGCCATTGTTTGCTGCTACCACGATCAGGGTTTGATTCCGATCAAGGCGCTGAGCTTCGGCGAAGCCGTCAATATCACCCTTGGCCTGCCGTTTATCCGCACCAGCGTCGATCACGGCACGGCATTGGATCGTGCAGGCGGCGGCAAAGTGTCCTACAGTAGCCTTGTTGCGGCGATCGAATGCGCTAGATTCATGCAACGAAACGGAGCGCACTAATGCATACCGACAAAGGAGCGCCGATGCATCTGAACGAATTGACCGGAAAGCTGCTGTTGGCCATGCCGTCACTTCAGGACGGTAATTTCACCGATGGCGTGGTGCTGCTTTGTCACCACGATACAGAAGGCAGCATGGGCTTGCTGATTAACCGGCCACAGGATATTAGCGTCGGCGCGGTTCTCGACGATATGCAACTGAATGGCATCAAACACCCGGACATGCCCACTTTCGAAGGCGGCCCGGTGGAGCCGTTTCGCGGTTTTGTGCTGCACGACGGCTGGAATGTTTACGATTCGACGCTGTGCATCAGCCCCGAAATTTATTTAACCACCTCGCGCGACGTGCTTGAAGAAGTGGCCAACGGCGAAGGTCCGGAGCACTACATGCTGTTGCTTGGTTATGCGGGCTGGGCGGCAGGTCAATTGGAAGAGGAAATCGGCCGCAACGACTGGCTCATCACCCCTGCCGATACGCATCTGATCTTTCATGCGCCGTTTGAACAACGCTGGACACTCGGTGCGCAATCTGTCGGCGTGAATAAAGCGCAACTCTCCGATCAAGTGGGTCACGCCTAATGCCCGCAACCATCAACGCCCTCATCGCCTACCATTCGGATTACGGCAGCACCGAAAAAATGGCGCAGGCAATTGCCGATGGCATGCGCGCATCACATGCCGATATTCATATTGAACGCAAACAGGCGGTGCAAACATCGCCCGACGATCTGCTGGCCGCCGATGTTATCGTCTTCGGCACCCCGGTGCATATGGGCGGCATGGCGTGGCAGATGAAAAAACTGATTGATGAATCGGCAAGCCTGTGGATGGAAAATGCGTTGCACGGCAAAATCGGCGGTGTCTTTGCCAGCGGCAGCGGATTTGGCAGTGCCGGTGGCGGTGTTGAACTGACCATGGCCGGTCTGCACGCCAATTTTCTCGAACACGGTATGGTCGTCGTCGGTTTTCCGAAAAATGCGCTGGGTTACGCCGATGGCGGCCTGCATTGGGGCGTTTATGCGCGCACCGGCAACCACGAAGGCATGCCCGCAGGCCTCAGCGATGCACAACTGACCGCCGCCCGTTCCTACGGCGCACATTTGATTGAGGTCGCTGAAAAACTGCTCGATTAAGGCCTAAATCGCTCGTTTAAAGCACACAATTAGACACGCTTTGCATCATCCACATGCCGATTCAAATACACCAGCCTGCACTGCCCGTCGTCGTCGTCCACGACCCGGTTCCACGATGCATAGGGCATGTCTAAACGGCGCGTAGTGGCCAGTGGCGCAGCGAGAACATGCGCCAGAATCACCCGCAACGTGCCGGAATGTGCGACCAAGAGCAGGTGTTTGCCGTCCGTTGTTTGTAAAACCCGCTGCCATGCTTCGATAACCCGCGTAGCGAAAGCCTCGACCATTTCCGCGCCGGGAATCTGCATACCAACCGGATTCTCGCGCCAGCGCGGCAACACGCCCGGAAATTGCCGTTCGATTTCCGCCGCCGTTAATCCTTCCCATGCACCGTAATGCATTTCACGCAGATCACGCACAATGTCGCAGCGGATATTCGCTTTCTCCGCCCATGCCTGTGCCGGTTCGCAGCAGCGCGACAACGGCGAAGTCACGATGCCATCCACATGGCCACCAAGCTGCGCCCAAACCGCATCCATCGAAGCCCGTCCCGGTGCGCTGAGCGTCGCCTCTATATTGCCCCGGTAGCGTATGCCGCCGAGCAATGCGCCGTGACGTAGCAAATCGATTGTTGTTGCCATGATGCCTCCGGGGTTTTTCATGTGGTGGAAATCCGCTAACGTGTGTGCATCATGCATTTACGAGGTTCCCATGCAAGATTTTGACTCAAACGACCCGAAAAATATCGCCGCCATGCAACATGTGCGCGGCCTGCTCGAATATATCGGTGAAGATACCAATCGCGAAGGCCTGTTGGAGACACCCAAGCGGGTGCTCGCCGCCTTCGGCGAATATTTTTCCGGTTATAACGAAGATCCGCGCGAGCATTTGGAAAAAACCTTCGAAGAAGCCTGCGGCTACGATGAAATGGTCTTGGTTTCGGATATCGACGTACACAGCCACTGCGAACACCATCTGGCGCCGTTCGTCGGCAAGGCACATGTCGCCTATATTCCGGATGGGCGGGTCGTTGGTTTATCTAAATTGGCGCGTGTCGTCGATGTCTATGCGCGGCGTTTGCAAGTGCAGGAAAAACTAACCATGCAAATCGCCAATGTGATTGAGGAAGTGCTGCAACCCAAGGGAGTAGCAGTAATTATCCAGTGTCGGCATTTCTGCATGTGCCATCGCGGTGTGCGCAAACCGTATGCATGGACCACCACTTCCAAACTGTCCGGCGCGTTTATGAACAACCCGTCCTCGCGTCTGGAATTGTTCAAACTGATCAGCATGGATAAAGAGTAGCTGCATGAAGCAAACCGCACCCATCGGCGTGTTGCTGTGCAATCTCGGCACGCCGGATACACCGGATGCACCCGCTTTGCGCCGCTATCTGCGTGAATTTCTGTGGGATAAACGTGTCGTCGATTTTCCGCGCCCGCTGTGGTGGCTGATTCTGAATTTCGTCATCGTGCCGCTGCGTTCGCCGAAATCCGCCGCCCTGTACCGCAAGGTATGGACAGACCAAGGCTCGCCGCTGCTGGCGATTAGCAAACGGCAACAGCAAGCCTTGCAAACGCAACTGGATGCCGATCAACCCGGCCCATTCCGCGTGCAATTGGCCATGCGTTACGGCAACCCGTCTATCGCTTCCGGCATGCAGGCCCTGCGCGATAGCGGCTGCAAACACGTGTTGGTTCTGCCGCTTTATCCGCAATATTCATCGAGCAGCAGCGCCTCCACCTTCGATGCAGTTGCCGAAACGGTAAAACAGGACCGCAACATGCCGGAGCTGCGTTTTGTCCGCGATTATCATCAACACCCGGCCTATATTGACGCGCTGGCGGCCAGTATTCGTCAAGATTTCGCCGCCAACGGCCAACCGGATAAACTGATGTTCTCCTTCCACGGTATTCCCAAGCGTTTTCACGACACCGGCGATCCGTATCCCGACGAATGCAAACGCAGCGCCGCATTGCTGGCCGCCGCACTCGGCTTGGCCGACGATGCATGGCTACTGACCTTCCAATCGCGTTTCGGACGCGAAGAGTGGCTGCAACCGTACACCGATAAAACACTGGAAAAATTAGCCGCCGAAGGGGTGAAAAACATCGCCGTCGCCTGCCCCGGATTTTCCGCCGATTGCTTGGAAACACTGGAAGAAATCGATCAAGAAAATCGCGCTGTATTCCTCGAATCCGGCGGCCAATCCTTCCGCTACATCCCCGCCCTCAACGACCACCAAGAACACATACAAGCACTGACCGACATCATCACCCAGCACTGCAACGGTTGGTTGGACGCGGCTTAAGCTCAAATCATTCACCGCAAAGAACGCAGAGTTAAACAAGCTTATTGTTTTTGCTTCTATTCCCGCCTGAAGCTGTGCCGGGACGGGTGCTTGTGAAACGGGTAAAGCGCGAAATTCCTGTTTAATTTCGCGCCCGTTTGGCAAGCGCACGGTTCGGGAATTCACAGCTTCTTCGGGTGTCCTTTCTTGCTTCTTCTTTGGACACGCAAAGAAGAAGGCTTACTTTTACACCACAAATAAGCGAATCAAACAGTTTCGCGCAAATACCGCGCAGGCTTCAATCCCGCCTTCTTCTTTTCCAATAATTTCGCCCGCCGCTGCGCCGCCAGATTCATACCCAAATGCTGGCGATGCCGCGCTTCCGCCAGTTGCGTCTGCTTTTGCCGTTCGCGCAAGCGGCTTTTCTTCTCCTCGCTCAAGCGGTGCAGACAATGCGGGCAACTGACCCCTTCTTCGTATTCGGGCGCTTTTCGCTCCGCCGCCGTTAACGGAAACCGACAACCGCGACACAAGCTGTAATCGCCTGTTTTCAGGCCATGGCCGACGCTGACCCGCTCGTCGAACACAAAACACTCGCCCTGCCACAGGCTTTCGTCTTCGGGGACCAACTCCAGATATTTGAGAATACCGCCTTTGAGGTGGTACACGCTGTCGAAACCGTGCTGCAACATATACGAAGACGCTTTTTCACAGCGGATGCCGCCGGTGCAAAACATCGCCACCTTTTTATGCCGCGCCGGATCGACATTTTTCTGCACAAATTCCGGAAATTCGCGAAAACTGTGCGTATCGGGATTCACCGCGCCCTGAAATGTGCCGACTTCGTATTCGTAATCGTTGCGCGTATCCAAAAGCAACACGTCGGGATCGGAAATCAGCGCATTCCAATCGGCAGGATCGACATACTCGCCGACACACACATTCGGATTGGCCTCCGGCGCACCGAGGGTGACGATTTCCTTCTTCAACTTCACCTTCATGCGGTAAAACGGCATGGATTCGGCTGTCGATTCCTTATGCTCCAAATCACGCAAACGCGCATCGTTCTTCAAATGCGCCAGCAATGCATCAATGCCCGCACGGGTCCCAGCCACCGTACCGTTAATGCCCTCCGCCGCCAACAGCAACGACCCCTTGATGCCCGCCGCATCGCAAACCGCCTGCAACGGCGCGCGAAGCTCACGAAAATCCGCCAAATCGGCAAAATGATAAAGTGCTGCGACGATAATGTGTTGATTCATACTGCAACTCCGTAAATCTTAAATGCAAGGTAGCGAAGCATGCCAAAACAGCCGTCTTTTCACCATATGCAGCTTAGGGATTAAGCATTTGATTTAATTCCCGTTCAGTTGGCTGCCGAGGCAAGTGGAAAAATGGGATAAAGCAGCGAAGTCGCGCCCATTTTTTCGCGCAGCCGAGGGAACCCGCAGGGCAGGCAAATGCCGGGTGTTTTTCTTGGTTCGTTCTTTGTACGCACAAAGAATGAACGCCCTCCAATCACTCCGAAATTATCGGCTCTATAATATGCTCAACAAGCTCATGCTCGGCGATTTCACCCTCGCCGACACAACGTCCGCGCATCGAAATCGCGGACGGAACCGATCCCGCATCCCCGGAAATCAACGGATGCCAATCAAATAACGGCTTGCCCTCGAATCGCAAACGGTAGGCGCAACTCAAAGGCAACCATGCATATTGCGCGGCGCTAAATTTGCGAATATCCATGCATTCCGGAACCGATTGCCGCCGATGTTTATAATCCGTGCATCGGCATGCGGAACCATCCAACAAACGGCAGGCGACATCGGTGTACAACATCTCGCCCGTATCTTCATCCTCGAACTTGTGCATGCAGCACAAGCCGCAACCATCACAAAGCGCTTCCCACTCGGCATCATCCAGTTCATTCAAAGACTTTTCCCAGAAATTCATCCGCGCATTTCACCACAATGCTGCCTGAAAATCATAATGCTCGCGGAAAAACGATTGCTCCGCAGGGCCTAGTCTTCTTCTGAATCATCCTCGTGCCGATGTTCCGACTGCCCGCGATAATCCCGGCGCGAATATTCACCGTCATCC
>JAJRWP010000142.1 GCA_021545645.1 Zetaproteobacteria bacterium
AGACTACCCCCAACAACAGCGCTGAAACTGCCATCAACAACCCGTGCCGAACCGGCCCCAGAATATGTCCGGATTCAATCATAGCTACCCTCCCTGATATTTATCAGCATTTACCTTGCGAATCTTTTTGCTTTTTGATATGGCCAAATACAGCTGAGTGGCGCATAAAATGCTTAACAACACAAAGATGATTGCATACATGAGCAACACATCTTCCGTCTGAAAATGTACGGATTCATCCAGAAAGTCCCTGACCATCGAATCGGCGCTGGTATGCATCATGCCCCCCGGAGAAAAGAAAAACGGGGGCGTTACCGCCCCCGTTTCAAATACGCCTTATAAGGCGATATCAAGTCCTGCAATACCAGTATTCAGGCTCTTCTGCTGGAACACCTTGGTAAGACCACCGGCAGCGCCCATGCCCGTTACCAGATTCTTGCTCTGGGTATAGGAAACAAAGGCCTCAACATTCTGTCCGATCTGATAGATACCGAACAGCGTGATGTTTTTAGTGGCAGGCGGAGTGGCTTTCGTATTGGCCAGCATCTGCAAATCGCTCCTGCTGTAGTCATACTTAGCGCCAAGCAGGAAATTGTCCCGCACCATCCATTCACCAGCTACTGTGAAAGCACGTACACTCAGCTTCTGGTCGGTCACCGGATTGGTGTTTTTACCGACAGTGAATGCGCCATACACCTGCATCGGTTCGCCATAATTGAGCGCAAAATCCAGACCATAGCGCGTCACGCGGGTAAATTGCATGGCCGCAGCCGAACCACCCACAGTCGCAGCGCCGCCCATGTTCATATACATGGCAGCTTCGCCGCCCATGGTGTCACTAACCCAGTTTTGAGCCTTGTAGCCGTAGATGCCGACAATGTAATTATCGTCAAATTCCTGCGCCAGACGACCATAAAAGGCGCTGGGACGCTTGCCGACCAGTTTTGTGTTAATATTATTGGCAGCCGCAGTACCCAAGAGGTCCGTAGTGCCATTTTTGCCATAGGTGAACGCCGAGAAATTGTACAACGTACCCACACCACTATCGCCATTGGTGGTTCCGTGAATACTGATACCGTCACCCATCATTAGCATGGTTCCGCCAGCCATCTGCGCGGCATCCAATGAGCCGAAACCAAGCGAACGGCGGCTCATCATGGTCATGCCGTAGCCGACATTATTCTGCACGCGGCCAAAACGGACCTTAAACAAATCATTATAATAATACACGCCTTCAGCCATGCCGATACCATTCTGGTTGGCATCAATCCACCAGCCGAAGTTGTCGTAAGAACCCGAGGAAATCAGTCCCAGCTCACCGAAACCAATCTTGGCATTGCTTTTCCACTTGCCAGCGGCATCTGCTGTAATAGCACCATCAAGCATACCAAAACGAGCACCCGGCATCACTGGCTGATCATTGCCATCATGAATCGGACCGGCACCGGAAAACAGCATCTGTGTGCGCAGGGTGAACGGGAAATTGCTGGCGAACACTGCTGCCGGCGACTCATCACCGGTATCAACATTCTTGCCCGGACCGTTCTGCATGTCGAAATCATCTTTACCGGGGGCAAAACGGAACCCACGCTCGCGGAATGCAACACCCATCTTGGACAGTTTCGGGAACATGGTGTGGCAGGAATTACAGGACATGCCGTATTTACGGGCAAAGACTGGAATCGCCTCGGCATCCGTCGGTATTAACGCCACTGTGCCGACAAACGTAAAGACACCGGCGATTGTCGTCATTATTAGTTTTCTCATTGGGATATGACCCTCCATTGAAGTTTAAGTCGCATGAATGCGATCAAGCCAATAAAGAAAGCTTTGTGCCAAGCAATAAAACATCGCGCGAAACCACTTGAAGATTAATATTTAGTCATATATTCCAATGCGTTAGTAGATTTAAAAGGGGATTGTATGTGCCAAACCACTTGCCAGAAATGGGAATGCAATCAGCTGCGATTCCCGCTATTGAGAAAGCCCTTCTTGCAATTGTGGCCTGAATTCAGATTCCCATTTTTCGATACAGCGTCGATAGCCCGATACCCAAACGCTTGGCGGCTGCCGTCTTGTCGCCATCGCATTCGTCGATTGCTCTGCGAATCCATGCCAGCTCAAAATTTTGTAAGGCATCCGCCAAAGAGGGTTCGTTCGCTTCGCCGACAGCATGCATGCCTTCGTCGAGAATCAATGCCCGTTCAAGATAATTGCGCAACTGCCGGACATTGCCCGGCCAAGATTGCTGTTGCACTTGCTGGGCGAGCATGACCGGCAGAGAAGTGTTCGTTCTGCCCATATCTGCCGACAATTCGAGAAAAATACGTTCGGTGAGTGGCAAAACATCTTCGGGTCTGTTGCGCAAAGGCGGTATTTCAATGGTCAAAACGGATAAGCGGTAATACAAATCCTCACGAAATTTCTTGCCCGCAATCAAATCTTGCGGCGGCACATTGGTGGCGGCAATAATGCGTCCTCGGAACTTCTGATTTTTGGTGCTGCCAAGCGGACGAAAACCACCATCATCCAACACATGCAGCAGTTTGGCTTGCAATTGCATCGGCATATCGCCGATTTCATCGAGAAACAACGTGCCGTCCCCGGCTTCTTCAAGCAGTCCTTTTTTATTCTGATCTGCGCCGGTAAAAGCCCCCTTTCGGTAACCGAAAAGCTCCGATTCAAGTAAATTCTCCGGTATCGACGCGCAATTGATGCCGATCAACTGCTTTTCATTGCGCGCACTGCTGGCATGAATCAACTTTGCCAAAAGACCCTTGCCGACCCCCGTTTCGCCGGTAATCAATACTGGGGCATCGGAACCCGCTGCTTTTTCGGCGATTCTTCGCACCGCCCTCATCGCTTCGGATTCGCCGAGAATAGCCAATTTGCTTTCTTCAAGCTTGCGCGTGGCCTTGCGGTGCACCTGCCCGCGCAGCGATTGCATTTCACTCAGTTGATGCAAGCGGGCAAACAATTCGTCAAAGCGCAGCGGCTTGGTGATATAATCGTCCGCACCTTCGGTAATCGCCTGAATGGCCAATTCCCGGCTACCATATGCAGTCATAAAAAGAACCGCACATGAAAGATTGTGGCTTTTACAGTAGTGCAAAATCCGGAAACCATCGCCATCCGGAAGATTAATATCGCTGAGCACAACCGCAGGCATTTCCTGATCGATCAATGCAATGCCGCGATTCACACCCTCGGCTTCCAGTACTTCATAACCTTCGTCGCTCAACATTTCGACGATTCCCGCGCGGATATGCTTTTCGTCTTCAATCACCAGAATCAACATCAGTCCCGACCTCGCATGAACGGCAGCGATAAAATGAAGCGGCAGCCCCGCTGCCCGTTTGCAAGCAACACCAAATCACCATCCATCCGGCGCATCAAATCTCTGCTAATCGACAAGCCTAAGCCCGTTCCCTTGCCGCGATCTTTGGTGGTAAACATCGGCGAAAAAATATCCTCGCGCATCTCGGCCGGAATACCCTCGCCCTGATCCACCACATCCAGACACATCATATCGCCCTCACGACGCCCGCTGATGCAAACCCCGCTGGCATCGCAGGCGTCCGCAGCATTCAATAACAGATTCACCAGTACCTGCCTTAGCATATCTTCGCTGCCGCGTGCAGCGGGAATATCGGAAGGAAAATCGATTTTAAAAGCCACATCGCTTGCATTGCGTGACAATTTGACAAGCTCGACAGCGCTGGCGATGACCGATTTTACATTGATTGCCTCGTGCTCGCCCGACGACTGCCGTCCGTAATCC
>JAJRWP010000143.1 GCA_021545645.1 Zetaproteobacteria bacterium
CAGCTGTGCCTAATATGACGTCGGGAACGGACTCAGGTATTGATAGTTTCGATAATATCACCCAGAACCAGAAGCCGACCTTTGAAGGGATAAACGGCTCGGTGGAGAACGGCGCGACCGTCGAATTGTTTGTCGATGGGGTCAGCATGGGTACAGTGCTAGCGACAAGCAGTGGCGGTTGGACGTTTGCAGCAGCAGATTATCTTGCTTCGGTTACCGGAAAAATTAATGCCAGCGGATTCCTCGAGGGCGACTATGTCATTACCGCCAAGCAGACGGATGTGGCGGGTAATACCAGCAATGCATCCAGCCCGCTATCCATCACTATTGATGCTTCTGCGGCCAATCCGGGGCTGACTGCTCCTGCGCCCGGTTTTGTGACCACCACGAAACCGACAGTGACTGGCACGGCGGAAAAAGGTGCGACAGTAAAGGTCTTCGACACCGATGGTACGACGGTGGTGGCATCGGTGGTGGCCAGCACTGCCGATGGTTCGTATTCCATCAGTGCAGGTGATTATCTCCTCTCCTTGTCTGAGGGTGCGCACACGCTGAAGGTGGAACAAACGGATTTGGCAGGTAATGTCAGCGGTCTCGCCACGGTCGCCATTACCGTGGATTCGATTGCACCGGGAC
Organism: Zetaproteobacteria bacterium; assembly: GCA_021545645.1. Taxonomy (GTDB): domain Bacteria; phylum Pseudomonadota; class Zetaproteobacteria; order Mariprofundales; family Mariprofundaceae; genus UBA1543. The sequence goes on from JAJRWP010000143.1 coordinate 637, forward strand.
AACCGGCAACACCGGCGCTGACCACCGACACGGGTTTGTCGCCTTCAGATGGTAAAGTGAACACCGCGCGACCGCCATTTAATGGCATCGCTGGTTCGGTGGAGAATAGCAGCACCGTCGAGGTGTTTGTCGATGGCAGCAGTATCGGCACAACACCGGCATCTGGTACCGGTGCATGGTCGTTGACGCCAACGGCGGATATTGCCGACGGTGCGCATACGGTTACGGTTAAAGCGACGGATGCGGCAGGCAATGTCAGTATTGTTTCTTCCGGACTGAGCATCACCGTGGATACGCTTACACCAACCACGCCAACAGCGCCCGATTTGGCGGCAAGCTCCGATCTGGGCACATCAAACATAGATAATCTCACAGCCGATAACACGCCGACCTTCCAAGGCGGTGTCGGCAATGTTGAAGGCGGTGCACGGGTTGAGGTGTTTGACGGTACGACTAGCCTTGGCACGACGATTGCAAATTCCGATGGTTCGTGGAGTTTTACTTCACCCACACTTTCCAATGCGGTGCATAGTATTACCGTCAAGCAGACGGATATTGCTGGCAATATCAGTGCCGCTTCACCGGCATTGAGCGTGACGATAGACAAGGTGACGGTAGCACCTCCGAGTACGCCGGATTTGGCAGCAGCCTCCGATTTGGGTGCTTCGCCTATCGATAATATTACCAGCAGTACGAAGCCGACCTTCCAAGGCGCTGCTGGTGCTGTCGAAGCCAATGCGACCGTGGAGATTTTCGATGGTGCGACCAGTCTCGGAACAACGATTGCAAATCCCGACGGCTCGTGGAGCTTTACCGTTCCGACAGCAAAAGCGCTGAGTGATGGCGTGCATTCTATTACCGCCAAGCAGACGGATACGGCGGGCAATTTACAGAGTAGTCCTTCAGCAAGCTTGTCTGTTACGGTGGATACAGTTGCCCCGGCGGCACCGACAGTCGCCCCGGATTTGGCGGCGGTATCGGATAGTTCGGCAAGCGGATTCGGGACGAATACGGATAATATCACCAGCAATACCAAACCGACATTGCAGGGCGCTGCCGGTACTGTCGAAGCCAATGCAACCGTGGAGATTTTTGATGGTGCGGTCAGTCTCGGTACAACGGTTGCGGCTGGCGACGGCTCATGGAGTTTCACCGTTCCGACAGCAAAAGCGCTGAGCGCCGGAACCCATAGCATTACCGCAAAGGCAATTGATGTGGCAGGCAATGCTGGTTCTGCATCGTCTGCATTGAGCTTGGTTGTCGATACTTCCATAACAACGCCTGCTGCACCGGATTTGGCAACCGCCTCTGATTCTGGCATTTCAAGTACGGACAATATCACCAATGATACGACGCCGACCTTCCAAGGCGCGAATGGTTCGGTCGAAGCTGGCGCGCGAGTGGAAATCTTTGATGGCACGACCAGTCTTGGAACCACTTTTGCCGATGGCAATGGTGCGTGGACATTCACTTCCGGCACGCTTGCCAGCGGTGTGCATAGCATCACAGTCAAGGCGACGGATAAGGCAGGCAATATCAGCACCTCTTCTCCGGCCTTGAGTATCACCATTGATACAGCAGCCGCTTCAGTACCTGCAGCGCCGGATTTAGCAGCGGCTTCGGATACGGCGGGAACTTCGACAACGGATAATATAACCAGTGACAATACGCCGACGTTCCAAGGTGCGAACGGCTCGGTGGAAGCTGGTGCAACAGTTGAGATATTTAGCGGCACGACGAGTCTCGGTACGACCACCGCGAACAGTGCCGGGGCATGGAGTTTCACCGTCCCGACAGCGCTAAGTGATGGTGTGCATTCTATGACAATCAAACAGACGGATGTCGCGGGCAATGCGCAGAGCGCGGCTTCGTCGGCTTTAGCTGTTACGATTGATACCATTGCGCCAAATGCACCGAGCGCAGCGCCAACGGTTCCTGCCAGCCCATCATCCGATAACACACCGACAATTTCTGCGCTGGCTGGTAATGTGACCGGCAGCAGTGTTGTGCAGGTAATTTCCAGTCTTGATGGCATTCTTGGTACGACAATAGCGGCAGCCGATGGCTCGTGGAGCTTCACACCGACAGTCAGTGTTCGTGATGGTGCGCACATCATTACTGCCAAGGAACTTGATGCTGCAGGTAATGCTAGCGCAGCTTCGGCATCAGTGGCCTTGACCATTGATGCAACAGCACCAAATGCGCCTGCAACTTCGATCACCGCTGGTTTTGTAAATACAACTACGCCAACGCTTAGTGGCACAGCCGAGGCCGGATCAACAGTTAAAGTTTTCGATACAGATGGCGTTACATTGCTTGGTCAGGCAGTAGCAGATAGTGCAGGCAATTGGTCGTTTGTGACGTCAACGCTAAGTCAAGGCGCACATACACTGAATATCGAGGCATCGGATGCTGCTGGTAATATTAGTGCAATAACCACCCTTGCTGTAACCGTGGATACGCTTGCCCCCAATATTCCCGTGGTAACCTTCCCGTTGGCAGGCGATACGGTAACAGATACAACCCCGACCTTGACCGGTACGGCTGAAGCCGGAGCAACGGTTACCGTAACGGATACCGATAACACACCGCTGGGTACGGCGATTGCCGATGCCAATGGTCAGTGGAGTTTGACCACAGGGCAGTTGGCGCAAGGCGATCATACCTTGCATTTGTCGCAAACAGATGCCGCTGGTAACAGCAGTACTGTGGATTTGCTGAGCTTTACCATTGCCAGTGGTATTTCTTCAGGTGCGTTGGATATTGCTACGGGTGGTATTTTCGGTGTGGATACAGTAACGCCAGCACCTTTGGTAACGACAGCCACTACGCAAACGACAGCCGCTTCGACTACGCAGACCGGCGCAAGCTCGGCAACCAGTGCCGTGGCTGCGAACGCAGGCAGCACACCGACGCAGGCTGCTGTGGGTAATACTTCCGCACTGAATGCCTTGCTGCCGGTTCAAAGCGGGCAATTGCCGGTTGGTGGCCAGCAGCAAAACGCCGAGAGCATTCTGAATCAGGCGCTTGCTACGCCGAGTGCCGCTGGGCCTGCCGATGCAAAACCGGCGCAGCCAGCGCAGGCTGGCACACAAGCAGCTCCAGCTAACGCAAAACCAGCGCAAACCGCCACACCGCCAGCGCAGACTGGCGGGCAAGCTGCTCCAGCCGACACAAAACCGGCGCAGACCGCTACACAACCGGATCAGACTGCTGCGCAGCCCGCTGATACGGCAGCTAAGACAGCTTCGCCAGCCGGGAGTTTCCGTGTTGCCGATGTTTTGAAAGTGGATGCCGGGATCCCAGATCAGACGATTGTATTGAGTCAGCGTGCAGTTGAGTTTGCGATTCCCAAAGACTCCTTTGCCCGTGCAGCGGATAGCGGGGTGATTAGTTTCAAGGCTACGTTGGATAATGATGCGCCACTGCCTGCTTATGTGACATTCGATGCGACGACAGGTCAATTCATCATTGATCGGGATAAAGCCCCGCAAGGTAAGACCGAGGTTGTCATCAAGGTCAGGGCTTTGGATAGCAAAGGCACTGTAGCCGAGACTACATTTACCGTGACGGTGCAGAGAAATAACGGGACGACAGGCATGAATATTCCTGATTTCGCTCCGCTAGGCGGCGCGAATTTATCGGATCAGTTTATCAGTGCCGCCAGTGAACATGAGGCGCAGGGACAAGCGGTGCTGGATTCGTTGAGGGATATTTCGTAAACCTAGCATCGGATTGCAAACGTTTTTTGCATCGCTTTTATCTGTGCGGGTGAATGCGTAAGCTGTCGGCATGTCTTCTCCTGCATCCGAAATCGCCGTTGCACTGGTGCATCATCCGGTTGTCAATCGCCTTGGCGAACTGACGACGACGGCCATTACCACCATGGATGTGCATGATTTTGCACGTACTTGTGCCTTTTACGATGCTGCGCCGGTGTATCTGGTGCATCCGGCTGCGGGTATGCAATCGATGGTGCAGGATATTTGCGATTATTGGTTGAATGGTGAAGGCGGGGAGCGCAATCCGGGCCGGCGCGCGGTGCTTTCTTCGGTTCGCATGATTGATGCGCTGGACGATGCGTTGGCGGATGCCGATTATCGGCTTTGGTACACCTCGGCAGCGCCGCCGGGCAAGGCGATGAGCGCGATTGAAGATTTGCGCGACATGCCCGGCCCACACCTGATTGTGTTCGGCACAGGGTGGGGTCTGGATGCGTCGCGTTTGCCGCCGCCAAATGGATGGTTGCGACCTATCGAAGGTATCGGTAAAGTGCGCCACCTTTCTGTACGGGCAGCCTTGGCAATTTATTTGGATCGCTGCCGCCGACAGTGAGTTTTTATTCGATTTATGAGTTCGATTTACAGATGTGATGGTAAGCTGGAGGCTTAAATGCGTGCACTAGATGATGTAACCAAGGATCAGTTGCGTGACGATATTCCCACGTTTCGCGAGGGCGATAGCGTGCGTGTGAACGTGCGTGTGGTGGATTTCAAAGACACCAAAAAAGGCGTGGAGCGCCGCGAGCGTTTACAGGCTTACGAAGGCGTGGTGATTGCGCGTCATAATAAAGGCATTTCCAGTTCGTTTACGGTGCGCAAGATTTCCAACGGCATTGGTGTGGAGCGTGTGTTTCCGCTGCATTCGCCGATGTTGGAGAGCATTACCGTGGTGCGTCATGGCCGCGTGCGTCGTGCCAAGCTTTATTATCTGCGCGAGCTTTCCGGTAAGGCTGCGCGTATTCGCGAGCGTCGCCTCCGCTAATTCGGCGAGTGCCTGAGAAATTACGAAGCAAGGGGCCCGAACGGGCCCCTTGTTGTTTGTTTTAATCGATTTAACTACGCTTCAAGCCCCGAGGAGAGATTTATGAGTGATTGTTCTAACAAACGTGCCGATTTTTTTCATGCCGATTTGAATGATGCAGGCGTGGCCGATGCCATTGCCGCCGAATTGGGCCGTCAACAGCATACGCTGGAGCTGATTGCCAGCGAAAATATCGTTTCGCGTGCGGTCATGCAGGCGCAGGGCTCGGTGTTGACCAACAAATACGCCGAGGGTTATCCCGGCCGCCGTTATTACGGTGGTTGCGAGCATGTCGATAAAATCGAGGCGCTGGCGCAGGCGCGCGCCAAAGAGATTTTCGGGGTGAAGCATGCCAATGTGCAGGCGCATTCGGGTTCGCAGGCCAATATGGCGGTGTACATGGCTGTTTTGCAGCCGGGCGACACCATTATGGGCATGGATTTGGCGCACGGCGGGCATTTGACACATGGCGCGGCGATTAATTTCTCCGGTCGTTTGTACAATATCGTTGCTTACGGTGTGCGCGAAGATGATGAGCGCATTGATTACGACGTGATGCAGGAACTGGCAAACGAGCACAAGCCGCAGATGATTGTCGGCGGTGCTTCCGCCTACGAACGGCCCATTGATTTTGCACGCATGCGCGAAATCGCCGATTCGGTCGGTGCATATCTGATGGTCGATATGGCGCATTATGCCGGTTTGATTGCCGCAGGTGAGTATCCGAGTCCAGTCGGCCATGCGCATATGATGACCACAACCACGCACAAAACCCTGCGCGGCCCTCGAGGCGGCATGATTCTCACCGACGACGACGAATTGGCGAAAAAAATCAATTCGCGCATTTTCCCCGGTATTCAGGGCGGTCCGCTGATGCATGTGATTGCAGCAAAGGCCGTGGCTTTTGGCGAAGCGCTTGGCGAGCCATTCAAGGCCGATCAAAAGCAGATTATTACCAACGCGCGGGCATTGGCAGCAACCTTGGCCAAAGGTGGTTTGCGCATTGTTTCCGGTGGCACCGATTGCCATATGTTCCGCGTCGATGTGCGTCCGCAGGGCTTGACCGGCAAGGTTGCCGAAGAAGCTTTGGAAGCGGCAGGCATTACCGTCAATAAAAACACCATTCCGTTTGATCCGGAAAGTCCGTTTGTGACCAGCGGTATTCGCATCGGTACGTCGGCGATTACCACGCGCGGCATGGGCGAGGCCGAGAATGTGCAAATCGGCGAGATGATTCTGAAGATTCTTGCCGCTCCCGAAGATGCGGCGGTACGCGATGCGGTGGCTGCAGAAGTGCGTGCCTTGACGGATCGTTTTCCGATTTACGATTGATAGTCGATTAACACGCAGGAGCAGCCGATATGCACTGTCCGTTTTGTGCCAACGATGATACACGGGTGATTGATTCACGCGTGGCAGAAGGCGGTGCGGCGGTGCGGCGCAGACGCGAATGCGAGGTTTGCGGTAAGCGTTTTTCCACCTACGAACGCGCTGAATTGCGGCTGCCGATGGTGGTTAAAAAAGATGGCACGCGGCAAGGCTTCGCGATTAAGAAAATCCATTCAGGCATGCAAAAAGCGCTGGAAAAACGACCGGTTTCCGCCGATGCGCTGGAGCAGGGCGTGCAGAATGTGGTGCGTGCGGTGCAGGAAATCGGTGAAACGGAAATCTCGGCCATTGCGGTCGGCGATTTTGTTATGGAGCAGTTGCGTCAGCTCGATGGGGTTGCCTATATTCGTTTTGCTTCGGTGTATCGTGAATTTAAGGATGTGGATGAATTTGTAGCAGCTGTGAAATCGGCGATGAACGGCAAGGGAGACAAGCAATGACGATTAAAATAGCAGTATTACCCGGCGACGGTATTGGTCCGGAAATTATCCGCGAGGCGCTGAAGGTGCTGGATGTACTGAATGCCGATTACGGCCTGAATGCCGAATGGCAGCAAGCGGCGATTGGCGGTGCGGGTTATGATGATGCGGGCGATCCGTATCCGCAGGCGACACGCGATTTGGCGCGCGCTGCCGATGCGGTGCTGCTCGGCGCGGTTGGCGGCCCGAAATGGGAGCCGCTGGATAAACCGTTGCGCCCGGAGGCTGGTTTGCTCGGTATTCGTTCCGATTTGGGCTTGTTTGCCAATTATCGGCCAACCAAGGTACACAGTCAGTTGCTGGATGCCTCGACCTTGAAACCGGAAATCATCGACGGCGTGGATATTATGGTGGTGCGCGAATTGGTGTCGGGCGTCTATTTCGGCGAGCCGCGCGGTATTTTCGAGGAAGGTGAAGGAGAAAACCGGCAACGCAAAGGCGTCAATACCATGAGTTACACCGAATCCGAGGTGGCACGCATCGCGCGCACGGCGTTTTCGGCGGCGCGCCTGCGTTCGAACCGCGTATGCAGCATCGACAAGGCGAATGTGCTCGATGTTTCCGAGTTGTGGCGCGAAACTGTGATCCACATCAATGAAAGCGAGTTCCCGGATGTCGATCTTACGCACATGTACGTAGATAACGCAGCCATGCAACTGATTCGTAACCCGAAGCAATTCGATGTGATGGTTACCGGCAATTTGTTTGGCGATATTCTCTCCGACGAGGCATCGATGCTGACCGGTTCCATCGGCATGCTGCCTTCCGCCTCCATCGGCGAGGCGCATGCGATGTACGAACCGATTCACGGTTCCGCCCCCGATATTGCCGGGCAAAACAAGGCCAATCCGCTGGCGACGATTCTTTCCGTATCGATGATGCTGCGCTACAGCTTGGATAAGGTGGATTTGGCCGACAAATTGGATGCGGCAGTCGAAGCAGTGCTCGACGACGGTCTGCGCACGCTTGATTTGGCCGGAGGCAGCAGCAGTGTGTCTTGTACGCAGATGGGCGATGCCGTGTGTGCCAAATTGCAGGCGATGGCGGTTTAATATGCGTGATTTTTTACCGCCAAAGGATGCCTATAATGTAGCGGTGGTCGGTGCGACGGGTGCGGTCGGTGCGACCATGTTGGAAATTCTCGCCGAGCGTGATTTTCCGGTCGGCGAGCTGGTGCTGTTGGCTTCCAGCCGCAGTGCCGGTTCGAAAGTCGAATTTAAGGGCCGCGATTATGTGGTGCAGGATTTGGCTGAGTTCGATCCGGCCGGGCTGGATATTGCGCTGTTTTCCGCAGGCGGCGATACCTCGCTCGAATATGCACCGCGTTTTGCCGATGCCGGTTGTTATGTGATTGATAATTCGAGCGCATGGCGCATGCATGACGATGTTTGTCTGGTTGTGCCGGAAGTGAATCCGCAGGCGCTGGACATGGCCAAGGCCAATCACATCATTGCCAATCCGAATTGCTCGACGATTCAAATGGTGGTGGCGCTCAAGCCTTTGCACGATGCGGTCCCTATTAAACGCGTGGTGGTCTCCACCTATCAGGCGGTTTCTGGGGCTGGTGGACGGGCGATTGATGAATTGGCCGGGCAGACGCGCAGCTTGTTGTCCGGGAAAGAGGCGGAAGTGGATGTGTTGCCGGCGCGCATTGCCTTCAATGCGATTCCACATATCGATGTGTTTATGGATGATGGTTATACCAAAGAAGAGCGCAAAATGATGGATGAAACGCGCAAGATTATGCAGGCCGATATTGCCGTGACGGCGACAGCGGTGCGTGTGCCGGTTTTTTATGCCCATTCGGAGGCGGTGAATATCACTTTTGCCGCGCCGATGAGCGCCGATACGGCACGCGAATTGCTTGCAGAAGCCGA
>JAJRWP010000144.1 GCA_021545645.1 Zetaproteobacteria bacterium
ACCTGACCATCCACGGTAATGTGCTTGTGGCGTACAATCTGACGTGCCTCTGTACGCGACGAGGCCAAGCCCATGCGGAATACCACATTATCCAGACGGGATTCCAGCAGTTGCAACAGATTCAGACCTGTCACACCCTGCATGCGGTCGGCATCTTGGAAATAGCGGCGGAACTGCTTTTCCTGCAAACCGTAAATACGTTTTACTTTCTGTTTTTCGCGCAACTGTATACCGTAATCCGAAGCACGGCCGGCACGACGGCCCTGACCATGCATACCCGGTGCATACGGGCGGCGTTCGATTGCACATTTATCGGAATAGCATTTGCTACCCTTCAAATAAAGTTTTTCGCCTTCGCGACGGCACAACCGACACTTGGCATCCATATAGCGGGCCATTTTAAACTCCTAAACGCGGCGCCGCTTGGGCGGGCGGCAGCCATTATGCGGAATGGGGGTGACATCACGAATGAACGTCACATTGAGGCCGGAAGCGGAAATTGCGCGAATCGCAGATTCGCGGCCGGAGCCCGGACCACGCACCAGCACCACCACGTTTTTAACACCGTGATCCATCGCCTTGCGACACGCTTCTTCAGCGGCCACCTGCGCAGCGAATGGCGTGCTTTTACGCGAGCCCTTAAAACCGGCAGCGCCGCTGGTCGCCCAGCAGATGGCATTACCGGATTCATCGGTAAAGCTGATAATGGTGTTGTTGAACGACGCCTTGATATGCGCAACGGCATTGGCGATGTTCTTACGGACGCGTTTCTTCGTCCCGGTTCTTGGGCTAGCCATAAATCCTTACCTCGTCCTTATTTCTTCTTGCCGGCAATTGCGCGACGCGGACCCTTACGGGTGCGGGCGTTGTTCTTGCAGTGTTGACCGCGCACTGGCAGGCCCTTGCGATGCCTGAGGCCACGGTAACAACCGAGATCGGTGAGTCGCTTGATGTTCATCGACACTTCACGACGACGATCACCTTCAACATCGAATTCTTTATCGATAATGCCGCGAATCTTGTCCACCTCGGCATCACTCAAATCCTTAACACGAACGTCAGGACTTACTTTCGCCTTGGACAAAATCTGCTGCGAACTGGTCAACCCGATACCAAAAATATAGGTCAGCGCGACTTCTACGCGCTTCTGGGTTGGAATATTTACTCCGGCAATACGTGCCACTTATGCCTCCTGTCTCTCTACCCTGCTCAAACAGCGCGCGACAAGTCCGCCGCGCAGCTTCGAAGGGCGCGCGATAGTAGCGGCGATGCCCTTCTCCTGCAAGTCCATTTTAACCCTGCCGCTGTTTGTGGCGGGGATTTTCACAAATAATGCGTATCACGCCGCGCCGTTTAATCACCCGACACTTGGTACACATCTTCTTCACCGATGCTCGAACCTTCATATTGCCTCCTGCCCGCCGCTGCGGACACATTGCTTACTTTTCAACAATAACTGCTTACTTTTCACGATAACTAATACGCCCGCGCGAAAGATCGTAGGGCGAAATTTCCACTGTCACCTTATCGCCGGGCAAAATGCGGATATAATATTTACGCATTTTTCCAGAAATCGTGGCCAGCACTTCGTGATCATTTTCCAAACGGACTTTAAACATGGCGTTGGGTAGCTTTTCAACCACTTCACCCGACATTTCAATAATATCTTCTTTCGCCATGTTCCAGTATCCGTTCCTTAAACTTTGTCTTTTATTGCATCGACAAGACGTTGATACACCTCATCCATGCCAGCATCGGCATCAATCCGGCGAAAAGCCGGTCGATGCGCATAAAAATCAAGCATCGGTGCCGTTTGCTGCTGATAAACTTCAAGCCGCTGCACAATCACATCCTCGCGATCATCGGCGCGCTGATACAACTCGCCGCCACAACGATCGCAACACCCTGCTTCGCGGGGTGGCGAATAATGCCGATGAAATCCAAAACCGCAAGCTTTGCACATCAAGCGCCCGCTCAAGCGATCCACCAACAAATCCGCAGACGCATCAAGAAAGACCACCCGATCCAAAGTGAAGTCGTGCCGCGACAGCATGTCATCCAAGGCTTCGGCCTGTGCCACATTGCGTGGAAAGCCATCGAGCAGAAAACCCTTTGCCGCGTTTTTTGCGGTGATGGTTTCCTCAATCATGCCAATCACTACCGCATCGGGAACCAATTTTCCGGCATCCATATACTGTTTCGCCTGCACACCCAGCGGGGTTTTGTTGGCTACCGCCGCACGCAGCATATCACCCATAGCAATAGCAACGATGCCGGTCTGTTCAGCTAAACGAACGCCCTGCGTTCCCTTGCCCGCACCCGGCGGGCCAAACAAAACAATATTCATCAGCGTCCGGTTTTCAGGCGCGCCTGCTTCATCAAGCCCTCATACTGATGGGACAAAAGATGCGATTGAATCTGGCCCATGGTGTCCATGGTCACCACCACGACAATCAGCAAGCTGGTACCACCGAAATAAAACGGTACGGAAAGCTCGGAAATCAGCCACTGCGGCAACAGACAAACCAGCGTCACATAAGCCGCGCCAGTCACCGTCAAACGGGTCAGTACCGAATCAATATATTCGGCTGTTTTCTGTCCCGGACGAATCCCCGGAATAAAACCGCCGTTTTTCTTCAAATTATCCGCTGTATCCTTGGGATTGAACACAATCGCCGTGTAGAAAAAGCAGAAAAAGACAATCAACAGCGAAAACAGCAGCAGATACAACCAGCTATCCGGACTCAACAGCGCCGAAACATCGCCCAGCCAGCCGAAACCCTCGCTATTCTGAGTCATCTGCGCAAAGGTTGCCGGCAACAGAATAAGACTGGAGGCAAAAATCGGCGGTATCACACCAGCGGTATTGACCTTCAATGGCAGGAAGGATGCCTTGCCGCCGTACAACCGGTTGCCGACCTGCCGTTTGGCATATTGAATCGGTATGCGCCGCTGTGCGCGTTCGAACCACACCACAATCGCCGTCACCGCAATCGCCATGGCGAACAGGAACAACACGGTAAATGCCTGATATTCACCGGTACGCGCCAATTCCAACGTACCGCCGATAGCAGAAGGCAAACCGGCAACAATGCCGCCGAAAATAATCAAAGAAATACCGTTGCCAATGCCGCGCTCGGTAATCTGTTCGCCCAGCCACATCAGGAACACCGTGCCGGAGGTCAAGGTAAGCACCGTCATTAAGCGGAAAGCCCAACCGGTTTCAATGACGACTGGCTGACCGTTCAGAGAAAACGACTCCAGCCCGATGGCAATACCCACCGACTGGAACAAGGCCAGAAACACCGTGCCGTAGCGTGTATATTCGGTAATCTTGCGACGCCCGGCTTCGCCTTCTTTCTTCAACTGCTCAAGCTTCGGCGACACTACCGTCATCAACTGCATGATAATGGCCGCAGAAATATACGGCATAATACCCAAGGCAAAGATGGTCAGACGGCTAAGCGCACCGCCGGAGAACATATCGAACATGCCCAGCATCGTGCCCTGCACCTGATTGAATAATTCCGCCAGCACCACCGCATCGATTCCCGGAACGGGAATATGCGCGCCAATGCGGAAAACCACCAACATGCCAAGCGTAAACAGAATCCTGCTTTTCAGTTCTGGAATCTTGCCCATGTCGGCAAGACCGGACATCTGGTTGGCGCGCTCAAACATCGTTTAAGCCCCGGAAAGTTTCAGGCTTCCACCTGCCGCATCAATCTTTTTTGCGGCCTGCGCAGAAGCAGCCGCGACGGCAATTTCCAGTTTTTTGGTCAATTCGCCAGTAGCCAACAGCTTGACCGGGTCCACAGCATTACGAATAAGCCCGGCTTCAAAAAGCACTGCTGCATCGACATGCGCACCAGCGTCGAAACGCTCCAACTGAGCGACGTTGACGACCTGAAACGTGTTGCGCGCCAGCGGTGTAAAACCACGCTTCGGCACCCGCTGAATCAACGGCATCTGGCCGCCTTCAAAACCGCGCGCAATTGATGCGCCGGTCCGCGATTTCTGACCTTTATGGCCGCGACCGCCGGTCTTACCCTGACCGGAACCAACGCCACAACCCAAACGCTTGCGTGACGAACGCGAACCCTTTGTCGCTTTTAATTCATTCAACTTCATGCCTTTAACTCCTTAAGCCTCAACACGGACCAGATGGCAAACTTTGTTGATCATGCCACGAATAGACGGCGTATCTTCCAGTTCGACCACTTGATTCAGGCGGCGAAAACCCAGCCCGACCAAGGTCGCTTTCTGGTCTTTAGCATAGCCAATACCGCTTTTTACCTGACGAACACGAATCGTTGCTTTCTTACTCATCATAACTCCCTATGCACTCTTGCCGCGACGAAGCGCAACTTGAGCCGGTGTTTCCAGAGATTTCAGACCGTTAAATGTGGCGCGAATCAGATTCAGCGGATTGCGCGAACCCAAGCATTTGGTCAGCACATCCTGAATACCCGCCGCATCCATCACCGCGCGTACGCTGCTGCCAGCAATCACGCCAGTACCTTCGGAAGCAGGTTTCAACAACACCCGCGATGCGTCCTGACGACCAATCACCTCGTAATACAGGCTACCATCTTTGCGCGGAACGCTAATCAGCGAACGACGGGCAATTTCGGTTGCCTTGCGAATCGCTTCAGGTACTTCTTTGGCCTTGGCATGTCCGAAGCCAACATGTCCGTTGCCGTCGCCGACCACCATCAGCGCTGTAAAACCCATGCGCCGACCACCGGCCACGGTTTTCGCCACGCGGTTGATAAAAACCAACTTTTCGGTCAAATCAAGTTCATCTGCATTAATCATTCAAACGTCTCCTAAAACTTCAGTCCGGCTTCGCGTGCGCCGTCGGCCAATGCTTGTACGCGGCCATGGTAGGGATAACGACCACGATCAAAAGCCACTTCCTTGATGCCAGCCTTTTTGGCGCGTTCACCCAGCAACTTGCCAACCTTGCCGGCGGTTTCGCGATTACCCGCACTCTTGATGCTCTCTTCCACACTGGAAGCAGCAACCAGCGTCGTGCCCGCTGCATCGTCAATCACCTGAGCATAAATGTGCCTTGCCGAGCGGAACACGCTCAAACGCAGATGCCCGGAAGCCTTGATACGCGAACGAACGCGGGTTGCCCTGCGTATTGTCGGATTTTTTTCATAACGCTTCACACTCATTCAATCACTCCCGATCTTTGTCTGACAAACGCTGCTGGCAGACGTTGCTTAACAACTACGAACTAGGCCTTTTTGCCTTCCTTCATCATTACGCGCTCGTCAATATAGCGAACACCCTTGCCTTTATACGGCTCCGGCGGACGGAAGGCGCGAATTTCTGCGGCGGCCTGACCCACTTTCTGCTTATCGATACCGCTAAGCGTAATTTTGCTCTGCTCGACTTTGACTTCAACACCTTCCGGCACCTGATAAATCACCGGATGCGAAAAACCGAGCGACAGATTCAAACTGTTGCCCTGCACCTGCGCACGATAACCGACACCGCGCAAATCCAGCACCTTCTCGAATCCCTTGCTGACACCGGTGACCACATTGGCCAACAATGCGCGCGCCAGACCGAATTTGGACTTCAGCACCTTGTTGCCCAGATCGGCACAGGAAAGCTGCAACACATTGCCTTCTTGCTCGACAGTAATGCCGGGAAATAACGGCGATGTCATTTCGCCTTTGCTGCCCTTCACCGTCACCGATCCGGAAGCGAGTTTCACTTCTACGCCCGATGGCAGGGTAATGGGTTGTTTTCCAATACGTGACATAATTACCTCAAAATACCGTACACAAAATTTCGCCGCCGATACGCGCTTCACGCGCTTTGCGGTCAGACATCACGCCCTTGGACGTACTGACGATAGCCATGCCGAAACCGCTTTTCACACGCGGCAACTCATCAGCCCCGGCATACACACGCCGGCCCGGCTTGGAGATACGCTTGATTTCGCGAATCACCGGAGCGCCTTCGTCGTCATAACGCAAGGTCAGACGCAATTGCTTATGACCCTTCTGGTTAAAAGGCTTCACCGCCTGCACATAACCTTCTTCCTTGAGCAGGTTACCCAGCGCCAACAACATATTGCTGGACGGCATTTCAATTTTTTCCAGACCAGCGACCTGCGCATTGCGAATGCGGGTCAGCATGTCTGCGATTCGATCCATCATCATGGGCTTTCTCCTACCAACTCGACTTTTTCATGCCCGGAATTTCACCGGCAAGCGCACGTTTGCGCAGACAAATACGGCAAATGCCGAACTTGCGGTATACGGAATGCGGACGTCCGCACAACTGGCAGCGCGTATATGCGCGCACCTTGAATTTCGGTTTCCGATTGCACTTTGCAATCATTGCCTTGGTTGCCATCGCTTGCTCCTGTAACTATTTACGGAACGGCATTCTGAACTGCTTGAGCAGTGCCAGGCCGTGCGCGTTCGTTGTTGCCGTGGTGCAAATCGTGATGTCCATACCACGAATCTTGTCCACTTTGTCATACTCGATTTCCGGGAAAATAATCTGCTCTTTAATACCCAGAGAAAAATTACCGCGACCATCGAACGATTTCGGACTGATGCCCTTGAAATCACGAATACGCGGCAACGCGATATTCACCAGACGATCAAAGAATTCCCACATGCGCTCGCCGCGCAGGGTAACCCGGCAGCCAACACCCATTTCCTCACGCAACTTAAAGTTGGCGATGGATTTACGGGCCTTGGTAATCACCGGCTTCTGGCCGGTAATGGCAGTCATATCGCTGACTGCACCGTCCAGCAGCTTGGAATTTTGCGCTGCCTCGCCGACACCCATATTGACCACAATTTTGGTCAAACGCGGAATCGCCATGACATTGTCAATGCCCAGCTCTTTCTGCAACGCGCCCTTAATGTCGCTGTTATACAATTCATTCAAACGTGCCATCTCATCAGCTCCTAGCGATCCAGCACTTCGCTGCATTTTTTACACGTGCGCAC
This sequence comes from Zetaproteobacteria bacterium, assembly GCA_021545645.1. Taxonomy (GTDB): domain Bacteria; phylum Pseudomonadota; class Zetaproteobacteria; order Mariprofundales; family Mariprofundaceae; genus UBA1543. The sequence continues at coordinate 6,987 of JAJRWP010000144.1, forward strand.
CTTGCGCCCGTCTTCCAGCTTCTTGACGCCGAGACGTACACCGGCTTTGCAACTGGGGCAGAAATACTGCACGTTGGAAAGTGCAATCGGTGCTTCTTTTTCAATAATACCACCCTTGCTGTCCTGCGTCGGGCGGGTATGCCGCTTGACCATATTCACCTTGGACACCAGCGCTTTGCTGTCAGCCAATATCAGGCGAATCACCTTGCCGCGCGCACCTTTGTCGCGTCCGGCAATAATAATCACCTCGTCATCGCGGCGAATACGTGTTGATTGCGTCGAACTCATCATTTATCTCCTGTCCGGCCTACAAAACTTCCGGTGCTAGGGAGATGATTTTCATATATCCCTTGCTGCGCAGTTCGCGCGTCACCGGTCCAAAAATACGTGTACCCACGGGCTCGCCTTGGGTGGTCAACAGCACTGCGGCGTTCTGGTCGAAACGGATGGAACTGCCGTCTGCACGCCGGAATTCCTTGGCCGTGCGCACGACAACCGCCTTGGCCACTTGGCCTTTTTTCACCTTGCCACCCGGCATCGCATCTTTTACCGCTACGACAATCACATCGCCGACACGCGCATAACGCCGTTTGGAACCGCCCAGCACCTTGATGCAGGCGACACGACGTGCGCCGGAATTATCCGCGACATCAAGTATGGTTTCAGTCTGAATCATGTTCTAATCCTCGCCTTCTAATCTCGTCTACAGTTGTTCGGAACGGGTAACAATGGACTGCAAGGTCCAGCGTTTACGCGCCGACAACGGACGCGATTCAATGATACGTACGGTATCGCCGATATTGCATTCGTTGGCTTCGTCATGCGCCATGTATTTCTTGTGCGAGCGCACGGTTTTACGGTATTGCGGATGCAAAAACTTACGCTCCACCTGCACCACCACGGTCTTGTCGGCTTTGTTACTCAGCACCACGCCCTCAAGAATACGCTTGTTACTTTTCTGCTCGCTCATGCCCTAAGCTCCCTGCGCCACACGTTCGGCGAGAATGGTTTTAATTCTGGCGATTTCGCGGCGCACCTGTGCCGGACGCGCCGTCGTCGTCAACTGCATGGTCGCCTGTTGAAAACGCAATTTCATGCCCTCGGCAGCCAATTCATCCATACGTTCGTTCAAATCGGCTTCCGACATAGCGCGTAAATCGGCGGCTTTTTTCATATCACTCATCGGCCTGCTCCACGTACAACAACCTTGGTGCGGATCGGCAGCTTGGCGGCAGCCAAGGTAAACGCTTCACGCGCAACCGCTTCATCCACGCCTTCCATTTCATAAAGAATACGACCCATACGCACAGCAGCCACCCAATATTCCGGCGAACCTTTACCCTTACCCATGCGCACTTCCGCAGGTTTCGAAGAAACCGGCAGATCTGGGAACATACGAATCCAAATACGCCCCTGACGTTTGATGTGCCGGGTCATGGCAATACGCGCAGCTTCAATCTGACGCGCCGTAATGCGCCCCGGTTCCATCGCTTTCAGGCCGTAAGTACCAAAATTCAAGCTGGCACCGCGCGGGGAAATGCCGCGCAAACGCTGCAATTCCTTGTGATGCTTGCGCCAGCGGATTTTTTTCGGTTGCAACATAATCCAAATCCTCGCTTAAGCAGCGTTTTCTTCGCTCGAAACACCGAGCTGTTCACCGTTGAATACCCATACCTTGACACCAATAATGCCATACGTGGTATGCGCTTCGGCAAAACCATAATCCACATTGGCGCGCAGCGTATGCAACGGCACGCGACCTTCGCGGTAACCTTCGGTACGGGCAATTTCAGCCCCGCCGAGACGTCCGGAACAGGACACGCGAATACCCTGCGCACCCATGCGCAATGCACCTTGCATGGCGCGTTTCATGGCGCGGCGGAAAGCCACACGGCGCTCCAGCTGGAAAGCAATATTTTCAGCCACCAACTGCGCATCGGCCTCGGCCTGACGAATTTCCATGATGTACACCTGCACATCCTGACCCGTCTGACGCTTCAACTCGCCGCGCAACGCCTCAATATCAGCACCCTTCTTGCCAATCACCACGCCGGGACGCGCAGTATGCACGGTCACCTTGATCTTACCGGCAGGGCGCTCAATGACAATGCGTGACACATAGGCATGTTTCAGACGCTTTTTCACATGCTCGCGCAAGCGAATATCTTCAATCAGTTGCTTGCCGAAATTCTTTTCCGCATACCACTGAGATTCCCAGCCGCGCGTCACGCCAACGCGGAAACCTATCGGATTAACCTTTTGTCCCATTCCATTTACTCCTTAATCAGCCGCGCTCGCTCACAGCCACCAACAGATGACTGCGACGCTTGTAACGTCTGCGAATGCGCCCCATGCCCTTCGGGCGCCAACGCTTCAAAGTCTCCGCAGCATCCACGCGTGCCGTGGAAACCACCAATTCATCCACATCCATGCCGTGATTCTGCTCGGCATTGGCAACCGCAGACTTAAGAACCTTTTCAATCAATCGTGCGCTCTTTTTCGGCGACAGCGACAACACAGCCAGTGCGCGATCAACCGGTAAACCACGAATTTCGTCAACCATCAACCGCGCTTTCTGCGGGCTGATCTGACTGTCTTTTGCTAATGCACGTACTTCGTCAGTCATCACTGCTTACCTCTTGGCCTTTTTATCGGCACCATGTCCGTAAAATGTGCGTGTCGGGGAAAATTCGCCGAGCTTATGGCCGACCATATTTTCAGTGACATACACCGGAACGAATTTGTTGCCGTTGTGTACGGCAAAATTCAAACCGACGAAATCCGGAGCAATCGTCGAACGACGCGACCAAGTCTTGATCACACCCTTCTGGTTGCCGCCGGACACGGCATCCACTTTTTTCTGTAATGAAGCCTCGATATAGGGGCCCTTTTCCAGCGAACGCGCCATGATCTACCTCACTTCTGCTTGCGGCGGCGAATAATATCGCGATTCGACGCCTTGTTCTTGTTGCGGGTTTTGTGTCCCTTGGTCGGAACGCCCCATGGGGTTACCGGATGCCGACCACCACTGGTACGGCCTTCGCCACCACCATGCGGATGGTCAACCGGGTTCATAGCCACACCGCGTACCGACGGGCGAATACCCAGCCAACGCGTGCGACCAGCTTTACCGACTTTGCGATTAGCATGGTCGCCATTGGCAATCACACCGATGCTGGCCATGCAACGACCATCCACACGGCGGAATTCGCCACTTGGCAGCTTCAGCACCGCACGACCGCTTTCTTTACCCATCAACTGCACACTCATGCCAGCACTGCGCGCCATCTGCCCACCTTTGCCGGGCTTCAATTCGACATTGTGCAACATGGTACCTACACGAATATCATTGATCTGCATGGCATTGCCGGGACGCATTTCGGCATCCGGGCCGCTCATCACAGTATCGCCGGGACGCAAGCCCTGCGGTGCGAGAATATAGCGCTTATCGCCATTGACAAAGAAAATCAGTGCAATATAAGCGGTGCGGTTCGGATCATATTCGATACGCTCGACACGCCCCTCAACACCATGGTTAGCACGCTTGAAATCCACCATGCGATACAACTGTTTGTGGCCGCCACCACGATGTCTTGAGGTGATACGTCCGTTATTGTTGCGGCCACCCTTCTTGCTGCCGCCCTTGGTCAGGCTGCGCTCTGGACGACCCTTGTGCAAATCGGGATTGACGACGGCAACACGACCGCGCGATCCGTTGGTTATCGGTTTTAATGCTTTTAATGCCATGTTATGCCTCTTCCGCCACTTCCAAGGATTGACCCTCGGCCAGACGCACTACCGCTTTGCGGTATCCAGCGCGACGCCCGGCATGCAAACCGCGACGCTTGGCCTTGCCCGGCACATTAATCACTTGCACCTTATCGACGTCAACCTCGAAAATAGCCTCTACAGCTTTTTTGACCTGCTGCTTGGTAGCAACAGCATCAATACGAAACGTATATTGATTGGCTGCACCGGTTGCCGCATAGCTCTTTTCGGTCACTACGGGACGGCGCAGGGTGTTAAAATCATCGTATGTGGGGCTCATGCTAAACGTCCCTCCAATTTCTCGATGGCAGCTTGGGTCAGCACCAGATGATCGTACTTCAACAGGTCGTGCAAATTCACCTGACCGTCGAGTACTATTTTGGCATGTTTAACGTTGCGGCCGGACAACATCACTTCACGATTGTCTTCGGCCAACACCACCAAACCGTTCGCAATATCCAGCTTTTGCATCACGCCAATAAAGTCTTTGGTCTTCACTTGCTTCAGTTCAAGCTTATCAAGCACAGTCACGCGACCATCTTGCACACAGCCAGACAAGGCCAGACACAAAGCCCGACGACGCTCGTTACGATTGATGCGCGTCACATAAGAACGCGGACGCGGACCATGCGCAACACCACCGTGACGCCACTGTGCGGAACGTGTTGAACCCTGACGGGCGCGACCTGTTCCCTTCTGTTTCCACGGCTTTTTACCACCGCCGGAAACTTCGGCACGCGTTTTGGTACTGTGCGTTCCGGCACGCTGACCGGCAGCCAGTGCGGCATAAACGCGATGCACAAAACCGGCATCCGCATCAAGACCGAACACGGCATCGTTCAGCTTCTGCTTGCCGACCGGCTTGTTGTTCTGATCAACAACTGATACTTCAGGCATCTTACGCTCCCTTCACGGCCGGACGCAGCTCAACAAGTCCGTTCTTCGAACCCGGAACCGCACCTTTGACCAGAATACGACCGGCATCGGCATCGACACGAATCACTTCCAGATTCTGGGTGGTTACCCGCTCGGCACCATAATGCCCCGGCATTTTTTTGCCGGGAAAAACACGCCCCGGCCATTGACACTGACCCGTGGAACCCATTTGACGATGCGTTTTTTCCGCACCATGCGAAGCACGCCCACCGGCAAAATCGTAACGCTTCATAACACCGGCAAAACCACGGCCTTTAGAGGTTCCGGAGACATCAATCTTCTGTCCGGCCTCAAACATCTCAGCCTTCAATTCCTGCCCGACCTCAAAACTCTCGTCAGCGGAAATACGGAACTCCTTCAATGCACGCATGGCATCCTGACCCTGCTTTGCATAATGTCCTTGAACCGGACGGGTCTGCGCACGCGGAGCAGCACCAAAGCCAATCTGAATTGCATCGTAACCGTCTTTCTCGGCGGTACGCAAAGCAACTACGCGGCACGGCTCAACATTGAGCACGGTCACCGGAACGGCAGCGCCATCTTCGGCAAATATCTGGGTCATGCCAGCTTTACGGGCAACTAATCCTGCAGCCATTTTATCTCTCCCGCTACAGCTTGATCTCAACGTCCACACCGGACGGAAGATCAAGCTTCATCAGTGCATCCACGGTCTGCGGTGTCGGAGCATCAATGTCCAACACCCGCTTGTGGGTGCGAATTTCAAATTGTTCGCGCGAATCTTTATCCTTATGAGGACTTTTAATGACGCAAAATTTTTCAATTCGTGTCGGCATCGGAATCGGCCCACGAACCGCAGCGCCTGTGCGCTTAGCAGTGGACACAATATCCGCCGCACTCTTATCAAGAATGCGGTGGTCAAATGCCTTTAGTCGAATACGTATCGTATCGGCAGCCACAAAAGCCTCCTTAAACCTTACTTAATAATCGCGGTGACGACGCCAGCGCCGACCGTACGACCGCCTTCGCGAATCGCGAAGCGTAGTTCTTTATCCATAGCAATCGGCGTCAACAACTCGACATCCATCGAAATGTTGTCGCCCGGCATCACCATCT
>JAJRWP010000145.1 GCA_021545645.1 Zetaproteobacteria bacterium
CCTCGTCTTTTTTATGCAGCAAGGCTCCGGAAAAAGCACGCTCCGTACCCTTTTCACGCAACACATGAAATTGCAACGCCGTCAAAATTTTCTTCCATTCGGCATCGCTTTTGTGCACCTGTCCGACAGGTTCATCAAGCAAGGCTGTGTTTGTTTGCGCCGTCAGAGAAACAGACGGCAGAGGTTCCGACACGGCAGACTGCGGTGCAAACGCATAGGCCGACGCCAGCATTACGGCAAGGGAAACAGTATAAAAAACCGGCCTTTTCAACAAAAAATCCATCATAGAATTTATCATAGCGCAGGGTTTGTCGCATCTTGGTGCGAAATCTTACGCGCTTCGCGCATATAACTGGCAATGCGTTTTTCCCAACCGGACAGCCAGCGCGCTTCGTTCCGCCGCTGCGGTGAATTTTCCACCCGCCGTTGCAAAATAAAAACAGCCGCGCGACTAAAAGCCTCAATCGCAGCAAGCCCCGAATCTTCGCCCTGCATCGCATCCAACACTTGCATCAATCCCCAACCGGAGCCTCGATAACGCTCGCTGATACGCGTGCCTTCGCCCTTGAAATTCACATAATCGCTTAACACATAAGCACCCATCGGCGCTGCTGCCACACGCTCGAATTGCTGACGGATATGCGCGCGCTTATCTGCTTTTAGATTAGTCAACATCAAGGGCAGTGAATTTTTAAGCCGTTGTTGCATAAAATCAGCCTGAAATGGCATGGTTTCGATTAGAAATTCGCGCAATTCGTTCATTTTCTGCGTTTGTTGTGCATGTTCAAAAACAAGCCTATTCGCCCACGGGCAACCGCTTGCACGCGCCAGCCAATCTGGCAAATCAATGCCTTTGCTCTGCATAAAACGCAGCAAGTCCGGAAAACTCTCTTTGAAAACCTTGTCTTTTTCGCCCACGCTCGCTGAATACCAGATGAAATGCCCGATACCCAACGAAGCGAAGCCCTCGCCGTGATTCCATGATGTTAGGCAGGCCGTACGCGCTGCACATTCGTTGAGAAAAATAAGCTCTGCCACCTGCGACAGCGAATCTTTTGCCGTTTTTTCCGCATCCCCGGCGGCAAATGCAGGCGGCAACAGCGCAAATACCGCCGCAACAATATATACCGTAAAAATGCAGCGCTGCTTCAAGCGCAGTTCAAACGCGAGAAACTGCGCAGCAAGCAACTCAGAAATGCCAGCTAATACCTATTGATGCCACCGGATAGAATTTGAAATTTTTCACAGCATTATCCAATCGCGTTTGTTCCGCCGCAATATCCGCCGCCAAACCGGCCACCGAACTGCTTGTCGAAATGGTGGTTTTCGGCTTGCCCTGATACAACACACCGAGATCAATATTGAAGCCCAGCGGACTGCCACTCGACACCGCATCACCCCAACCAATACCGACATAGGGCGCGAAATTATTGAAATCCATCGTGCCGCTAACACTGCCGACCTGCGCCGAGGTGTAGGTCGTACCGTTGAATGTGAAGCTGTTGGCATTCGGCACACCGGTAATATCCAGCTTATTGCCGTTGTAATAAATACCGCCGGTCAAACGGAACTTCCCGGCCATCGGATAAAAATCGGCAAGTGCGCCGATGGAAAACAGTTTTAATTTGGCATCGTATTTGACATTGGTATTGGTCACGGTGGTGTTGTAGCGGAAGCCATTCATCTGAATGCGTCCATTGAGCATCAACGGCACAATATTGGTCGTTAATTCCACACCTGCACCCAAGGTTCCGGCCTTGGCGCTGACTGCAAAGCCGTCGGCGTGCGCATTTGGCCCGGCCAGCAGCACAGCCGCTGCGGCAAATGCCAATAGACGAAGTTTTTTATATGTTTTCATGTCTTCTCCCTTGAATGCAGATAAAATATAGAAGTGTAAGCCTAAGAATAAAGCAGCAAGAAGCCAAGCTGCCGGTTAGAACGTGCCGACTAATTCAGTGTGTTCTCCGGACTGTATATGCCACCACGCAAATGACCGGCCAGATCAATAATCCGCTGTTTTAATCGCAGTTCGTTCTTTTCTTCAGGCAGCCCGCACAGACCTGTTTCGACAATCAATAAACCATTCGCTTTCAGCCATTGCCCGGCTTGTTCAAGCAGACAGGCAAGATAGCGCAGGCCATCCGCCTCGTCGGTCAACGCCGCCCGTGGTTCGAAGGCCAATTCCGGCTCCAGCATTGCCATTTCATCTTGTGCGACATACGGCGGATTGGAAATAATCGCATCGAACGGGCCATCGACAGGGTTCAACGCAGCGAACATATCGCCTTGACGCCATGTGATACGCGATTCGACAGCGTGTTTGGCGGCGTTTTTTTGTGCTACTGCCAATGCCTGCGGGGAAATATCGGTCGCGGTGATGCGCGCTTGCGGGAATTCGCAAGCCAGCGTCACCGCAATGCAAGCACTGCCAGTACCAATATCGCAGAAATGATAGGCGGCGGCCCGATCCGGGAATGCTTCCAGCACCGCTTCGATTAAATGCTCGGTTTCCGGACGCGGAATCAACACATCGGGACTTACCGTAAAAGCTCGCGACCAGAATTCTTTTTCACCGGTAATATAAGCGACGGGTTGGCGCTGCTTGCGCTGTTTTAGAAGTTTTTCAAATGCGTGCGCAGTGGCAATATCGAGCTCATCGTCGGCATGGGCAATCAGCCAGCTTCGCCCTTGGCCGACAGCATGACAAAGCAGCACTTCGGCATCCAGTTTCGGCATCGCACAAGCACAATCCTGCAGTTGCTGCGTCGCTGCCGCCAATATTTTGCGCGGCGTCATCCGCCGTAGGTTGCGAGCAATTCAGCCTGATGATGTGCAATCAAAGCATTTACCAATTCATCCATATCACCGCCGATAATTTGCTCCAATTTATATAAGGTCAGATTGATGCGGTGATCGGTGATGCGCCCTTGCGGGAAATTATAGGTGCGAATGCGTTCGGAACGGTCGCCGCTGCCGACCATGCCGCGCCGAACTTCGGCGCGTTCATCGTGCGCCTCCTGCTGCGCGGCATCGAATAAACGTGCCTGCAGCACCTTCATCGCTTTGGCTTTATTTTTGTGCTGGCTTTTTTCATCCTGACAAATGACCACCAAGCCGCTGGGAATATGCGTAATGCGTATCGCCGAATCGGTGGTATTCACACTTTGTCCGCCGGGGCCGGAGGCGCGGAACACATCAATACGCAGGTCTTCATTATTGATTTTCACATCGACTTCATCGGCTTCCGGCAATACGGCAACGGTGCAGGCGCTGGTATGAATGCGCCCACCGGCTTCCGTTTCCGGCACGCGCTGCACACGATGCACACCGGACTCGAACTTGAACTGCGAAAACGCGCCGTTGCCGGTAATTTGCGCCACCACTTCTTTATAACCGCCGATACCTGTTTCATTGGCCGATAGGATTTCGACGCGATAACCCTTATTCTCGGCAAAGCGGCAATACATACGAAACAGATTGGCAGCAAATAACGCCGCTTCATCGCCGCCGGTACCGGCGCGCACTTCAAGAATCACATTGCGTGTATCGTTCGGGTCTTTGGGCAGCAACAACACCTTAAGCTGCTCCTGCAAGGCTGCTGCTTCGCCTTTCAGTGTATCAATATCGGCCTGTGCCATGTCGCGCAATTCGGCATCGCAATCGGCATCGGCCAACATATCCTGATTGTCGGCAATTTGCTGCTCGACCTGTTTCAAGCGCGCTGCCACTTCGGCCACCGGCCCAATTTCGGCAAATTCGCGCGATAAACGCGTGTATTCTTTGGCATTGGATGTGGTGTTCGGATTGGCCAGTTGGGCGGTTAATTCATCCCGGCGATGCAGAATATCATCAAGTCTTGTGTTCATTAACGTCCTTTGCGGCAATCCGCTTTACCGCTGCTGCCTGCGGCGTTTCTAAATCAAACAACTTGCGCGCCGCACCCATAAACAAATCGCCTTCGATGTCTTCCGGCAGCGTTTTGAGTGCCTGCAAGGTCGGATGCATAAAGCGTTTCATCAATGCGCGGCTGAAACGCTCAATGGCTTCGGCATCGGCACCCTCGAAATGCTTCAGATAGCGTGCTTTTTCCATTTCTTCGCGGCGCATGCCTTCGAGGCGCTCTTGCAGATTGCGAATCAACGGCACCGATTCCAATGATTTCAGCCAACCGAGGAAGGCCTGCGCTTCTTCATCAAGCAATGCCCGCGCCGCTTCGGCTTCGTTTTCACGGTGCTCGCGATTGCCCTGCACCACCTGCTGCAAATCATCAATATCGTAAAGATAAACGCCGTCCAGATCGTCAATACGCGGATCAATATCGCGTGGCACGGCAATATCGACCATAAAAATCGGTTGCCCGCCGCGTTTATCAATCGCCGCCTGCACCAGCTCCGGCAGCAGCACATAGGTATTGGCACCAGTGCTGGAAATAACAATATCGGCGGCATCCAAATATTCGCTCAGTTGATCCAAGGTCAAGGCATGCCCGTCGAATTCGCGGGCCAGTTTTTCGGCGCGGACCAAGGTGCGGTTGGCGACCAGCATGCGTTGCACACCGTGCCCCTGCAGGTGGCGGGCAGCCAATTCCGCCATTTCTCCAGCGCCAATCAGCATCACCGTTTTATCGCTTAAATCACCGAAAATCCGTTGCGCCAATTCGACGGCGCAGGAGGAAATATTCACCGATTGTTTGCCGATTTCCGTTTCCGTGCGCGCCCGTTTGGCGGCGGCAAATGTGGCTTGATAAAGGCGGTGCAGGATGTGTCCGGCAGTCCCGGCGGTGAGCGCATGTTCGTAGGCCGATTTGACCTGACCGAGAATCTGCGGCTCGCCGAGCACCAACGAATCAAGCCCGGATGCAACGGCAAACAAGTGTTTAACGGCAGTTTCCGAGGTATGCGAATAAAGATGATCAATAATATTTTCCAACGGCATGCCGGAAGCTTCTGCAAACCATTGGTGCACCAGTGCAATACTGGCATCGGGATCGTGTGTAACGAGGGTGAATTCGACACGGTTACAGGTCGATAAAACAGCGGCTTCGCGAATCGGCTTTTGTGCCAGCAAATGCTGCAACAATGCCGGAATATCGGCTTCGTTGACCACGGCGCGCTCGCGAAGCTCGACTGGCGCAGTTCTGTGATTTAACCCGACATGGCAGATACGCATGGTTGGGGAGCCTAGCCATTATCCGTGAATGGGTATAGTCCGCCGTCTTCCTGCATTTGCAGCGGCCATATTTCGCTATTTCCGGCAGCATTATTTCCGCCCTGCAATTCGGCCTCGATTCGCCCTTTGGTATCGGTGCGGATATTGAGTCGCGGCAGCTGTTTAATGCTAGGGAAATCCGGAAAAGTCACCGGCAACGCCGACAATCGCGCAGCGCTATCGGCATCTGATGCGTACACGGCCAGCAGGCTTATGCCCTGCTTTTGCCAGCGCTTGAGTGTATCCTGTGCAATACCTACCGCCTGCTTGCCATTCATCGGCAATACATATTCGACACTATCCCCATGACCGCCGAGCAAACCCGATACAGATGCAGGGAATGCATCCAGTGCCAGCCGCAGCAACTGCTGGACAGCATGCCGTTGAATGGAAAAGTCACGTTGTAGGTTCGCCTCACTATGCATTGGCGAACGATGAAGCGAATTGTGACATGGGTCAAATATTCAATGCACAACACACCCTAAATTGGCCGCTATCGCCAAGCCGTACACCAACCGCACACCAGAACGGCGTTGACATCGAAGCAAAGCACAGCTAGCAATCATGCTGAAGGGATATGCGCCATGTTCAAATAGATTGCGAAGAACACAAACGCTGAGGAGCCGAATTGAGCAACACGAGCCATCGCTATTCACTGATGTTGATACCCGAGAACGGGCGCGTGCGCAGCCTGCGCATCAACCGCGCCGGGCTTGCCGTTTGTGCATTCACCCTAAGCCTGTTGCTTTCCGCCAGTATTTGGGGCGGTTGGCAATTCTATCATGCGGCGGAAAAAGACCTGCAAATCGCTGCTTTGCAGAATCAAATCGGCATGGCGCAAAGCCGTTTTTCCGAGCAGCGCAAAGCCTTGCAATCGCGCCTTGATGCGAATCGCAAGCAATTGGCCGTTTACGCGCGCAACATCGGTACTATCCAAGTGCGCCTTACCCGTCTGGATGCGCTTGGCTCCAAATTGGTTGATCAGGCTTCGCTGGATAGCGCCGAATTCGATTTCGGGCTGCAACCGGCATTTGGCGGACCACGTGTATCCGCATCTAATGTGGCGTTAAATGATCTTGATTTATCCATCGACCGTCTGGATGCACGTTTGGCCGATCTTGATGTGCAACTGGCGGCTGTCGACTATCTAATGGAACAAAAACGCGAAAAACAAGCCGCGCGCCCGCATGCTTGGCCGAGCGAACATGGTTGGATTAGTTCAAATTACGGTTTGCGTGCCGATCCCTTTACCGGCGAACGCGCACGCCATAACGGTGTGGATATTGCCAATCGTTTCGGCGCTCCGGTATTGGCTGCCAGTCGCGGCATCGTCACCTTTGCCGGAAAAATGAAGGATTTCGGGCATATGGTCGAAGTCGATCACGGCTACGGCTATATCACCCGCTACGGGCATATGTCAGCACTGGCCGTACATGTCGGCGATGAAGTCGCCGATAGTCAAATGCTTGGCCGCGTTGGTTCCAGCGGCCGTTCCACAGGCCCGCATCTGCACTACGAAGTACATCGCTTTGGCAGACATCTCAATCCACGCAAATTCCTGCCCAGAGGCTGATTAGCAATCCGCCGCGCGCGCTGCAGCAATCGCAGCAATATTGACAATATCATCAACACTGGCTCCGGTTTGCAATACATGTGCCTGCTTGGGAAGACCGAGTAAAATCGGCCCGATGGCCGTGCCGTTGCCCAAATCGCGCACCAGTTTATAAGCGATATTGCCGGCCTGCATGGTCGGAAACACCAGCACATTGGCCGCGCCCTTCAAATGGCTGAACGGATAATCGGCAAGCAATTCCGGCTTGAGCGCCGTATCGGCCTGCATTTCGCCATCGACAATCAACTCCGGATGCTGTTCGTGCAACAACTTCACCGCATCGGCCACCTTTTTCGATTCGCTATGCGGCGCACTGCCGAAATTCGAGAAGGAAAGCATGGCAATATGCGGCTCGAAACCGAGTGATGCTGCGGTTTCCGCCGCCAGCACCGCCAATTCGGCAAGCTGTTCAGCATCCATCTCGACATTCACCGAGGTGTCGCAAAAGAAATACGCGCCTTTATCCATAATCATCATATACAGACCGTAAACATGGTAATGCCGACCGCCTTCGTCATGCCCAAGCACCTGCAACACAGGCCGCAGAACAGTCGGATAATGCGCGGTCCGACCGGAAAGCATGCCATCGGCGAAACCTTGTTTGACCATCATCGCCGCCAGCACATTGGTATCGTGTTGCAACGCCAATTCCGCATCCTGATGCAATACCCCCTGCCGTTTGCGGTCGAAATAATAAGCATCCACCAAACTGGAAAAACGCGAGCCCTGTTCGCACGGATCGA
>JAJRWP010000146.1 GCA_021545645.1 Zetaproteobacteria bacterium
AAGCGCTGCCAAGACAATAAACGGTCCGCCGGGCGCTTCATGGCTTCTCCGAAAGCTTAAACAGATGTTTCAACGAATCATGTTCGCCACTAACACGTATGATGGATTGAGCAGATAACATTCAGATATTCCTCGCAGGTCGATTTGCATGATGGTCGGCAAAACCCTGCAAGGATTACAACAGCCAAGCAGAACAACAAGGGCGGCAGCAGCAATAACAGCCTGCAAAACGCCCGAAAATACGTCAGGCAGCCAGTTTCAATTCGATTTCGGCCACTTCGCGCAGCGAAGCACCTGCAGCCTTAAATACAAACGGCCAGAAACAGGATTCGCGAACGAAATAACACGAATGCCCCTGATAACGAACCAGCAGGCCGCTGGATATTTCCTCCACGGTCAATTCATTGACATGCAGTTTTCCCGATCCGGAAAACGATTCGGCGATTCGGCGGGCGCGTTGCGTATTCATGATGCTCTCCTTGACTGATGCGTGTTACTTTGCTGCCTCTTACAATTCAATCTATCGCATCATTGATGCCAAAGTTAAGCTGCAAATCATCCTGCCGCGATGAGCTGTATCACAATCGTCTATTTCAACGCATCAAGGCGCGCCAGCGCCGCCTGCACCTCGTTTTGCCGCCCGCGCAAGGCCGCCAAATCCTGCTCGGCTTTGTCGATCACCTCGGCAGGTGCGTTTTTACGGTAATTCGGATTGCTGATACGCCCCTGCAATTTGGCAATCTCCCTAGCCAGTTTATCCTGCGTTTTGTTCAGGCGCGCCAATTCCTCTTCGACATTCACCAATCCGGCCAGCGGCACGTACACCGTCGCATCGTCCAACGGCGCAACGGCAGCCGCTTGCAATTCCGCATCGCGCGGCAACCACGCTAGATGCTCTAAACGTGCCAAAGCGCAAATGGTATCGGCATGCGCCGCCAAGGTATTCTGCAAATCAGCATCGCAGGCGACACTGGCATCCAGACGTTTGGCCGGTGAAATATTCATTTCGCCGCGAATCGAACGGATGCCGGACACCACATCCATCACATGCCGCATGCTCGAACCCGATTCGCTGAACGCTTCCGAATGCCACACCGCCTGCGGCCAATCGGCGGATACCAATCGCGCATCTTCGCCGTGCAGCGTTTGCCACAGCGTTTCGGAAAGGTAGGGGCAAAACGGGTGCAACAAGCGCAACCAACCGTCCAACGCCGTCAGCAGAGTGATTTGCGTTTCCTTTTTGGCCGCTTCATCGTCTCCGTACAATGCCACCTTGGCCGCCTCGACATACCAATCGCAATACACGCCCCAGACAAAGGCATACATGCTCGCCGCCGCTTCGTTAAAACGATATTCGGCCAGCGCTTTATCCACCTCATTGATGCAGGCGTCGAGTTCAAACAACACCCAGCGGTTGATTGCCGATTCCGGCACAAAAGTGCTATCCGGGACCGCATCGCCGCGATTCATAAACACAAAACGCGCCGCATTCCAGATTTTGTTCATGAAATTGCGGTTGGAAGCGATGCGCTCGACATCCAGTTTTACATCGCGTCCCGGCGTGGCCATGTGCGCCAGCGTAAAACGCAGCGCATCCGCACCGTATTGATCGACGATTTCCAGCGGATCGACAACATTGCCCTTGGATTTGCTCATTTTCTGGCCCGATGCATCGCGAATCAGCGCATGGATATACACATCGCGGAATGGAACCTTGCCGGTGAATTTCAGACCCATCATAATCATCCGTGCCACCCAGAAGAAAATAATGTCGAAACCGGTCACCAGCACATTGGTCGGGAAAAATTTCTCCAGTTCGTCGCTCTGCTCCGGCCAGCCGAGTGTGGAAAACGGCCACAGGCCGGAGGAAAACCAAGTATCCAGCACATCTTCGTCCTGCCGGATGTTCGTACCGCCGCAACCCGCACACCGTTCCGGCGTTTCGCGGGCCACTGAAATATGTTCACAATCGTCGCAATACCATGCCGGGATGCGATGCCCCCACCACAACTGGCGCGAAATGCACCAGTCCTGAATATTGCGCATCCACTCGAAATAGGTTTTCTCCCAATGCTTGGGTACAAACTGAATATCGCCGTTTTCCACCGCTTCAATCGCCGGTTTGGCCAGCGGTTTGATGTCCACATACCACTGATCGGTCAAATACGGCTCCAGCACCGCATGCGAACGGTCGCCGCGCCCGATTTGATGCACATGCTCCTCAATTTTATGCAGCAGCCCCGCTGCATCCAAATCGGCAACCACATGCTCGCGCGCTTCGTAACGCTCCATATTGCGGTATTTTTCCGGCACGGCTTCATCGTCAATCAAATGCGCCTGCGGGGTGAGGATATTAATCAGCGGCAAATCGTGGCGCTTGCCGACATCGTAATCGTTAAAATCGTGCGCCGGGGTGATTTTCACGCAACCCGTGCCGAATTCGCGATCGACATAGGTATCGGCAATCACCGGAATCGTGCGCCCGGTCAACGGCAGCAGCAGTTCGCGGCCAATCAAATCCTGATAGCGCTCGTCATCGGGATGCACAGCCACCGCCGCATCGCCAAACATGGTTTCCGGGCGTGTGGTGGCAACAATCACATGCTTTTCGGGATCGTCAGCAAACGGATAGCACATATGCCACATATGCCCCTGCTCTTCCTCATGCTGCACTTCCAAATCGGACACCGCCGTTTCCAAAACCGGGTCCCAGTTGACCAAACGCTTGCCACGATAAATCAGCCCTTCCTCGTACAAGCGCACAAACACCTCGCGCACCGCTTCGGATAAGCCTTCATCAAGGGTAAAACGTTCGCGCGACCAATCGCAGGAACAGCCCAAACGCTTCAACTGACCGACAATCGTGCCGCCGGAATGCTCTTTCCAGTCCCAAACACGATCAAGGAAACGCTCGCGGCCCAAATCGCGGCGGTGTACACCCTCGGCATCAAGCAGACGCTCGACGACCATTTGCGTGGCAATGCCGGCATGATCGGTTCCCGGCTGCCAAAGCGTCGCCTTGCCCTGCATGCGCTGCCAGCGAATCAGAATATCCTGCAAGGTATAGGAAAATGCGTGGCCCATATGCAATGTACCGGTCACATTCGGCGGCGGAATGACGATACAATACGATTCATCGCCGTCTTTTGCCTGAAAAGCATCCGAATTCAGCCATTGATCGGAAATCGCTGATTCCACCGCCTGCGGTTCGTAGGCCTTGGCCAGCTCTGGGGTTTGTTCGCTCATGCTGTTACCTGCATACCTTTGTGAAATTTAACCTAAAATACTGCATTTATTCGCGCGGCTCATTCCCGCCGCCAGCGCCCAAATGCCGCCGCAGCGCCGCCGCCACCAGCGGTGCAATCATTTCCGGCAGTTGCCGTTGCAATTCAGCACAAACATCGGCGGTGATTTGTGCCACCTGTGCTTCATCCATAACAGCAGGCGCAACATCCTCTGTCGCGGTTTGTGAAACTTCTAGCGGTTCCGGCTCCGCATCTTCTTCCACCGCCGCCAGCGGCAATTCCGGCGTATCCTGCACCTGCATTTCGGCACTGAGCAAAATGCGTTTTTCGGGAACGTCTACATGTTGCTGCGTTGTCGGTTCATGCTGGGATTCATGCTGCAGTTGTTGCTCGTCGGTCGGCACTTGCACACCGCCAGCGGCATTGTTTTCTGCGCTCTCGTCCGTTTCGGCTTTAGGCTCACCGGCATCGCCCGTATCTTCCGCTTCGCCGGCGGATTCAGCACTGGCATCGTCGCTAGCTGCGTCCGGCAGGATGCTGATTTCGACTTGATCGGTTGCGTCGTTCGTCTGTGCCGTTTCCTCGCCATCGCAAACGGCATCTACAGCATCACCACCGATCACATCGTCGGTCACATCATCATTGCCCTGCCGCTGTTCCTCATGCCCCTCTTTGAGCAAGGCATCAATGCTTTTCAGAATGTCGTCGATATTCGAGCCGTCGGTCATGCAAGCATGCTACGAATAGTGCGCAGCTTGGCAAAGGTTGGCTCTAAACAGCCGTGGAACGATTATTTTGCGGCGGCAGCCAGATATTGCGGGTCCATATCCATCTGCCGGTAACTGCGGAAGCGTTCGCGCGATGCCTGCAATAACGGCTCGCTCCATGCATCGACAAAATCGACGATTGTTTCAAAGCCTTCGACATCGGCAGGAATCTCGCATGTGCCGTTAATCAGCACCGCCGCTTGATTGTCGCGGCGCACATCCAGCGACAGCAAAATCGGCTGCTGCGCATTTTCCGCCGCATCGTCTGTGGCAATGCCGTGCGCCAGAAACGATTCGGGATGAATGGTCCACAGCCGCTCGTCCAATTTGGCGGCAAAGGCGGCATCGGGGCAAAGAATAAGCGCATGCGGCTGCAGTCGGTTGCGGCGATACAGCAGCTTGGCAATGCCTTCGATGCGATCCGGATTGTCCAGCCGTTCAAAATAAACCCTTGTCTCCATTACGCTTTTCCCACCCCCTTCCAGCGTTGCAATACAATGACCAGCGCCGCCACCGGAATAATCGCCGCCACCGGCTGTGCGGTAATCGGTTGCATATGATAACCCAAGCCCAATACCGCCGCCAAAATCATGGTCAGCAAACCGGATATTTTCAACGCCCAAGGCGATTGCTGCCATACTTCTACCGGCCAGCCAGCCGACCAACGCCAGAAAAACCACATCGTTGCCGCGCCAAGCCCCAAACCGACCAGTACATCCAACGGAAAATGCACACCGCCGTACACCCGCCCAAGCGCCGCCAGCGCAAACAACACCGCCACCGCCCAAGCCCGCGCATCGCGCCCCGACCACAGCAGAAACGCCGCCAAAAGCAGCACCCCGTCGGAAGTTGCATGCCCGGAAGGAAACGAATGCGAACCGAGCGATGCACCGAGCACATGCACATGCTCCAGAACCGCAGGCGGACGCGGTGTATCGAACGCCCGCTTGAGCAACTGCGCCAGCAAACCGGAAACAATAAACGCCGCCATCGCCGCCATCCCCAAGCGCAGTCGAAACAACATCAGCAACGCACAAAAAAGCGCAATCACCAGCCCGTCGCCCAAACCGCTAACGATGCCGAAAAACCCGTCGAGCCACGGCCCGTGTGCGTCGTTAATCAAACGGAATAATACGATATTGATGCCTGTTTCCTGCATAAACCCGACGCTAGCGGCAGTAAGCAATCAGCGCCACGTCAAAACGACAGGTATTTGCGTGCTTCCGCCCAAAGGCATAAGCTGACCCCATTAAGGAAAAAAGGAGGAAGCTTGATGATCAGCAACCTTGCACTCGTAGTACGATACATTCATAAGGTGAAAAATGGGCTACCCAGCCTATGAATTCTGTTCCTAGCGTATCTTTTTGCAGTTTGGATTGTCCATTCATACCAGCTTCTACCTTAAAGGCTTATGGCGCATTTTTATCTGTATCAAAATTCAATGCCCAAAACAAAGTGATTTATGGCACCTAAAAAACCATTCCGAAACAATACCAAAACAAACTTTTATGATGTGCTGGTTAAGTTAATAGATGCTGTATACAATCTAGTTAACACAGGTAATATAGTAGGCGTAATTTTGCTGTATTTTTGTGTTCAAGCTTTCTACATCAGCCAAAAGGTATCCCAGAATGTAGTAGATCGTTTTGTAATTAGCTTGCTTGGTCTTGACTATTTTTATATGCTCCCGCTCGTTCTTGCCTTGTTGGTCAGTTTGTTTGCTAATTATTTTCAGCATATGACTTATAAAGCTCGAATAGATGATTTAATTGCAATAAGGCATGAACTGATTCATGGTTTAAGTGCTGGCGACCTTGAAAACATCAAAAAGCATAGCACAAGTGGAGTAAGAAGCATGGAGTCAGATGGTGACTGCTAACGAATTAATCATAATGGTTAATCTGCTAATTTCAGCAATGAGTATTTGGGCTGTAATGGTTGTAAATGCAAAATTTTTAAAACCAGCCCTACTTAATCAAAAGAGATTTGTTCTCTATCGTCTCAGGGATAAGCTGACCCTCCTTGCCATGAGAGGGGTTGTCAGCCAAGAATCTGAAGAATATATAACCTTACTCCGCCTAATAAACAGGACAATTGCTTCCACCAAGAACTTCAGGATAACTAAATTCATAAAAATACAGGCTGAAATTGTTACCAACAAAAAAATACAAGATCATTTAGATAGTATTTTAAGAAAGATTGAAAACAAGAAAATGCCACTTGCTTATCAAAAACTTGTGTCCGAATTTTTTGCTGTTTCCTTACAGCTATACGAAAGAAGGATTTGGTTTGTTAGAAAAGCTTTAAGCCCACTGTTAATGGTCGTGAAAACAGTACGTTTTTTTAGACGTGCGCATGCGTTTCTAAAAGCGCAGTCGGAACGCATTGAGTCAACTGAAAACGCTTGGGTGAATAATCGCGATAGATTTTCTGTACCTGTATAGTATACATTCTAACCTATCAGGTATTTACTTTCCTAATGAACACCCTGACGATCACCAACTTTCACCACGCAAACAGTTAACACAGCATCTTCGATGGCATACAAAATCCGATAATTCCCCTGCCGGATTCGGTATTTATTATCGCCGGTAAGCATTTCGGCTTGCGCAGGTCTTGGATCATCGGCCAAGGCCGCGATGCGGGTTAAAATGCGCTGAATGTCTGTTTTGGGGATTTTCCGCAGGTCTTTTGTTACCGATGCCTTGAAACAAAGACTATATCGTGCCATCGAATTTCAACGCTTTGAGCATCGCCTCGTAGCTGATGCTCGGCTCGGATTCCCGTGCTTCGAATGCAGCCAAATCCTGCTGATCTTCGAGCAGCGATTGCTTAACCGCCTCGTTGACCAGATTGGAAACCGAACGATGCGTTTCCGCTGCTTTTAAACGCAGAACCTTATGCACCTTTTCATCAAAATAGATGGTTGAACGCTTACTTGCTGACTGTGCCATGACATACCTCGCAGGCATCACTTTAACGTTATGACGCTAAAGTGTCAAAACGGCGTCAGCCTCCCGGTTTTCGTTACAAACAAGCCCGCTGCAAATAATCCACCACCAGCCGCACACCCGCACCAGTCGCGCCCTTGGGCGAAATATCGGTTCCCTTCATATCCCATGCTGTACCGGCGATATCCAGATGCGCCCACG
>JAJRWP010000147.1 GCA_021545645.1 Zetaproteobacteria bacterium
TACCGGGGGTGGCAGAATCATGAACTGACGATAAGCAGCGGCTACGATCATATCCGCCAATTCGATGTGCGCACGTTTTTGAGCGGCACTGATGTGACTGCATCGCTGAATCATAATCGCAATACCACACGCGGGGTGAGTTCGATTGTGCTTCAGGACGAGTGGTCGCCGCTGAGTCAGCTCAGCCTGACTGCGGGCTTGCGTGCCGAATATTATTCCGACATTGGCGGCAATGTATCGCCCCGCTTGGCTTTGATATGGCATGCAGCCTCCGCACTGGATATTAAATTGATGTACGGACGGGCATTTCGTGCGCCGAATTTCATTGAATTGTATTCGGCCAATAATCCCGCGATTATCGGTAATTCCGGCGTTCGCCCCGAGGTGATGGACAGTTTTGAAGTCGGTGCGGCATGGAAAAGCGGCATATGGCGTTTGGATGGCAATGTGTTTTACAACCGGTTCCACGATCGCATCGCCAGAATTGCACCCAGCCCACTGACGGTGAATGTCGGGCGAACCGATTTGGAGGGTTTTGAAGTCGAAGCTCGCGTCGATGCGGATAAAGATATGTATGCCTCGCTGGGTTATATGTTCCAGAAGGGGAAAGTGAAAACCGGCGGCATATCGCAGGATATTCCTGATGTACCCAAGCATATCGTTCGCATCAGCGGCGATGCGCCCTTGCCTCTCGATCTTCATGTGCATGTTGATGCGCACTGGCTCGGTAGTCAGCAGCGGGCTGCAGGCGATACACGTGCGGGCGTACCCTCGGCATTGTTGACCGATGTTGCCTTGCGTGCCGGTGATTCTGCTTCCGGGCTTAGTGCCAGTTTGATTGTCGAGAATGTTTTCAATCGGCGTGTATTGAGTCCGGTGAGCAATCCGGTGATGTCCGATTTGCGTATTTTCGAGCGTGAATGGTTTTTACAGTTAGCCTATGTTTTCTAGTTTTTCAATGCCGTTCAAATGGCATCTGGTTTTGCTTGTGTTGTTACTGACATCCGCTCAGGCGCAGGCGCGAACCATCGAAGTGGATGTGCTTTTTTCGGAGAGTCATCGTTTGCATGTGCAGGTTGTGCAGGCATTGAAGCATGCGTTGCGTGCCGATGATATTCGCTTTTTTCCGATTGTTGAGAATGGCGACATATCGGAAGAAACAGGTGTTTTGAATCGGGTGGTGGCCAGAAAACCCGATCTCATTGTGCTGGTTGGCGAGGATGCACTGAATGCGGCGCGTGATATGGATATTCGCATTCCGATGCTGTCGTTGTTGTCGATTCGCCTGCGTGCATCGATGGTCGAAAATATGCCGTTGACCGGTATTGATTTGCGTCCGGATCCGACGCTGGTTGTGCAGGGTGTTGAGCCGTTAATACACGGTGCGGCGACAGTGCTGACGTATTATTCCCCGGCGCTTTCCGTGGATTATATCCGTCAGGCGAAAGCAGCCTTCGGCAAAAGCCGTTTGCATCTGATTGCCCGCCCGTGGCCTGCAAAAAACGTGTTGCGTTCCCTGCACCGCGATATGCAAAAGGCGAATATCTATTGGATGCAGCTTGAACCGAACATGGCCGATCCGGATACCCTGCATTATTTATTTTCCGTGGCGACCCGGCGCGGCAAACAACTCATCGGTTTATCGGCCAAATATGTGCGTGCTGGTGCGTTGATTGCATGGACACCGCAATTCGATGTTATCGGCCATCAGGCGGCAATAATGGGCAATCGGATTCTGGCTGGCGAGAAGCCGGAAAATATGCCAATTGAACACTCCGAGGGCATGAAGGCGAGTTTGAATTCCTCGGCAACACACGGGCATGTCAATTCGGGCGGTGGAAAAAGTGGATAAATCGCCGATACAGCGGCTTTCTTTTGTCGGCCAGCTTTACCTGCTGTTGGCGATGGCGGCGCTGCCTGTGTTTGTTATTTTCATGCTCAGCGTGTGGTGGAATGAAAGTTATTCGCTGGAGAAAATGCTGGGCCGCTACGGGCATTCGCTGGTCGGCGGTTTTGCGGAAAGCGCCCGCTTGGGTGTGCAACTGGAGGATACGAGGCTGGTGCGCGATGCGGTTGCCGGTGTGCGGGCTATGGATGATGTGTTGCAGTTGGATATTTATGATGCAGCAGGGCGACGCATGGTGGCAATGAAAGGTGGCAGTCCGCCGGTGTCGCTTGCGAGCCTGCGTCAGGCTGACGGCAACAAGTCGCTGAATACCACGCTGGGTCAGGAAGAGCGTTTCATCGCTGTGGTTCGCGGCAGCGGTAAGGACATTGCCGGATATGTTGTGATGGATTTATCGCGGCATCGTGTGCGTATGGCCTTGGATGGTGCATTGATTGTCGCGTTTGCCGTATGTTTGCTGTTGTTTTTGGTGTTTTGGATGTTGATATGGCATGGTTTTCGCCGTCTCAGTCAGCCATTGTTTGAAATGGATGCGGCTGTCGCCGGTGTGACTAATGGCGATTTGTCTGTATCCATCAACGAGCATGTCAGCGAGCCGTTTGGCCGCATGGCGCGCGGCTTTAACCGCATGGTGCGCACACTCGGGCAGAATCAAGAGGAAAACAGCAGAAAAACCCGCGAATTGGCCGAATCCGAACGCCATTTCCGCGAGTTGTTTCTGCATATGCCGGTAGCCATGTATGTGGCGGATATGCAGGGGAAATTGCGCGAATGTAATCCGGCCATGGCGGATATGTGCGGCTATGCCGATTATCAACAAATGATGGCATCGCTTGAGTACGATGCGCGTTTATACGCCGATGCAGACGAGCGCAGGGCCTGGATGGACGAAGTGCTGCAAAAAGGCCGGATTGCTGGCCGCGAAACACAATTGCTTTCATCCGACGGCGGGGCATTGCATTGCCTGATGCATGCCAGGCTGGTGCGCGGGCAGAGTAAAGAACCGGTGGCGGTGGAGGTGATGCTTCAAGACGTTACCGAATTGCGTTTGCTTGAGCAGAGCCTTGTGCAAGCACAAAAAATGGAGGCTGTCGGCCAGTTGGCCGGTGGTGTGGCGCATGATTTCAATAATCTTTTGACCATGATTCAGGGGCATGCGGAGATGCTGGATGAACAGATCGCGCAGGACAGCGAATCCGGCCATCATGTTGAACAAATCACCCGCGCCGCAGATCGGGCGACAGCGCTTACCGCCAATCTTTTAGGTTTTGCACGCAAAGGTGAAATGCGCCGTGAGACGGTGGTTTTGCACAATATTTTACAGGAAGTGACCAGCCTGCTCAGTGAAACCGGCAGTCGCCGTGTGCGTATTCGTTTGCAAGGCGATGAAAGCTGTAAGGTGATTGGCGATCCGGGGCAGTTGCATCAGGTGTTTATGAATCTCGGTATTAATGCCTTGCACGCCATGCCGGAGGGCGGCGATCTGACTTTTGCACTGCAACATCACGGCGCGCATGTTTGCGTTCGGGTCAGTGATACTGGTGTCGGCATGGACGCGGATGTTCTGCAACATGTTTTCGAACCATTTTTTACCACCCGCGATACCGGCGAAGGTACCGGGCTCGGACTTTCCATGGTGCATGGCATTGTTGAGCGGCAAGGCGGCGAAATTCGTGTCGAATCGACAGCGGGTAAGGGAACCGTGTTTGAATTGCTGCTGCCCGTAGCGCAGGCGGTTGCAGAGCAAAAAGCAGTGGTGCAGGTAAATGAAATCAGCAGTGAAAAAACGACCGCTGAAAACACAAGCGGCACGATATTGCTGGTCGATGATGAACCCGATTTGCTTGATGTTGCCGAGCAATTCCTTGCCCGTGCCGGGTTGCAGACGATTAAAGCCGCCAGCGGCGAGGCGGCGCTGGAGTACCTCGGCAACATGGGGGATTCACTACCTGACATGGTGTTGCTGGATATGAATATGCCCGGTATCGGTGGTGTCGAGACCTTGCGGCGTATTCGCAAATCATATCCCGACATGCTGGTGGTGATACAAAGCGGTTATAGCGAAACGACGCTGAGTTTGGATGCGTCTGATTTGTATTACGACGGTTATGTTGCCAAGCCGTACAGGCGCAAAAGCCTTTGTGCCGAGGTGTTGCGGGTATTATCGCTAAACCGTCGGGGCGAAGGCTAAATTCAAGCCTCTGGCTTGGCGCTATTTTTCGGTGCGTGCGTGCTAAGATATTATCGGGGATTGACGAAATGCCTCTTCGTGCATAAGGTCCGCCGCCTTTCGCAGCGATGAATAAGCTCGATGGCTTGAGAAAGGATAGATTGGCAAGGTGAACGACTTGCAAGGACGGGGCGTAGCGCAGCTTGGTAGCGCATCTGGTTTGGGACCAGAGGGTCGGGTGTTCGAATCACCCCGCCCCGACCATTTTTTTCGGCGTGCGGCTTTTGGCGCCGTGCGCCTGTAGCTCAACTGGATAGAGCAACGGCCTTCTAAGCCGTAGGTTGCAGGTTCGAGCCCTGCCAGGCGCGCCAGTTTTGTTGCGATATGGTGGATGTAGCTCAATGGTAGAGCCCCGGCTTGTGATGCCGGTGGTTGTGGGTTCGAGTCCCATCATCCACCCCAGTTGAATGCGAGTTGAATAGATTCGCTGTGCGGATGTGAATCAAAGCGTGGAAGCGGTTGCGTGGAAACAATTTCGCGATATGATTCGCGCCCCGCATGGGCCGTTAGCTCAGTTGGTAGAGCAGCTGACTCTTAATCAGCGGGCCGTAGGTTCGAATCCTACACGGCCCACCATATTGGTAAAAGGCGGAGGGAGTAAGGTGCAAACCTTGCTCCCTTTTTCATTACCGGCGGGACATGAATGATAGATAAATGCGAGGGTGGCGGAACTGGTAGACGCGCTGGATTTAGGTTCCAGTACCTTAACCGGTGTGGGGGTTCGACTCCCCCCTCTCGCACCATTTTGAATGTCTGGTCGTTGGCGGCCAGCGAATACGGAGGATGAACATGATTCAAACGGAAGTGAAAAAACTCGGCGACAACGAACATGCGGTGAATGTGCAGATCGCGCAGGAAGAATACGACCGCATTTATGCCGCGCAGGTGGATAAACTCATCGCCAAACTGAAACTTCCGGGTTTCCGTCCGGGCAAAACGCCGAAAGCCGTTGTTGAAAAGCAATTCGGCAGTCAGGCGCACGAGGATACGGTCAGCGAACTGGTGCAGAAATTTTATGCCGATGCGATTGAGCAGAGTGGCCTGATGCCGGCGTTGCAACCGCAGTTGGAGATGCCTGCCGAGCAGTCGGATGCCGGATTCCGTTTTACCCTCAAAGTGGTCACATGGCCGGAAGTGAAGCTGAAACCGCTGAAAAAACTGTCTGTGCAGACAACCGAAGTGGAAGTGACCGATGCCGATATGCAATCGGTGATTGACCGCCTGATGGATACACAGGTTCGTTACGAAACAGAGGACGGGCGGGCCGCCGAGAAGGGCGATCAGGTGAGTATCGATTTCGCCGGTTTTGTCGATGACGAACCATTTGACGGCGGTCGCGGCGAGGATGTGAAGTTGGTTATCGGGGCCGGGCAGTTTATTCCCGGATTTGAAGACGGTTTGACGGGTGCACGTGCCGGTGAAGAACGGACCTTGGATGTGACCTTTCCGGAAGATTATCAGCATCAGCCGCTGGCCGGAAAAGCAGCGCGTTTTGAAGTGCAGGTGAAGGCTGTGGCGCGTGCCGAGAAGGCGAGCAACGAAGATGAACTGGCCAAGATGGTCAGTTTCGACGATGCGGCGGCACTGCGTAAGGATATTCGTACCCGTCTTGAAAAAGAGGCCGAAGAAGCATCTTACAATTCAAGCCGCGAAGCGGTGCTTGAGGCGCTGCTGGCCGCGCACGACATCAGCCTGCCGGAAGCCATGGTCGAGCAGGATATGCAGCAAAGCAGTCAGCGTGTGGTGCAATCCATGCAGCAGCAGGGCATGGAAGTAAAACCGGAGATGTTTGCCGATCCGGCATGGCAGGATGAATTGCGCCAACGCTCCGAGCGGGCATTACGGATTTCATTGTTGTTGAGCAGTGTGCGCGAGGAAAATGATATTGTGGTCAGCGATGATGAAGTGGAAGCGGAACTTGATGCGCAGGCGACACAATATCCGGCAGATCAGTTGGATGCATTCAAGACTTGGATGAAAAGTCAGAAGGAACAAATGGCCGGTTTGCGTGATAAGTTGCTTGAGAAAAAATGTGTGGCATGCATTATGGAGCAAGCTAAAACCACAGCAACGAGCATGACACTCGATGCGTGGCAGGCCAAGCAGGATGCCGCGCAGGCACAGCAAGCCGAGGCCGACAGCAAGGAGTAA
>JAJRWP010000148.1 GCA_021545645.1 Zetaproteobacteria bacterium
AATTTATTTTCTCATGTTCATTCATTCTGCAACTCCTTCAAAATGACCGGGCTCTCTATGATGTATTTTTACTTGTTTTCAAAACCAAATAACCGACCGTTCCCGACATGAATGAGGCGACAAGGATGGCCAGTTTATCCGTGTATTGAAAAATGCTGTCATCTTCAAATGCCAGCGAAACAATGAATAAACTCATGGTAAAACCAATGCCGGTTAATACCGAGACGCCGTAAAGCTGCCGCCAATTGCTGTTATCGGGCAGGCTTGCCAGCTTCAATTTGATAGCCAGCCAGCTAAAACCGAATACACCAAGCTGTTTGCCGATAAACAAGCCGAGCATGATGCCCAAAGGTACGGAGCCAGCCATTTGGTTCAGTGATATTGCGCGAATATCGACGCCTGCATTGACGAATGCGAATAGGGGCAGGATAAAAAAGGCCACCCAGAAATGCAGACCATGTTCGATTTCTTTGAGTGGGGATATGGGCTGTCCGTTGCTATCTTTGCCATGCAACGGGATGGTGAATGCCAGCGCTACCCCGGCCAAGGTGGCATGCACCCCGGATTTCAGGACGCTGATCCAAAGAATGAGGCCGACAATGAAATAAGCGGCTTTTTTCGTTACACCCAGGCGATTCAGGGTGATTAAAATGGCTAACGATACCAACGCCACGACAATCGATAGCGTGGATAAATCCGTGGTGTAAAAAATAGCGATAATGACGATAGCGCCCAAGTCGTCGATAATTGCCAAAGCCATTAAAAACACCTTCAACGATACCGGAACCCGCTTGCCGAGCAGCGATAGAATGCCCAAGGCGAAGGCAATATCCGTTGCCGTGGGGATGGCCCAGCCGTTGATGGCGAGGGGGTTATGCCAGTTAAAAATCAAATAAATAGCTGCCGGAACCAGCATGCCGCCGATCGCGGCAATGCCGGGCAGGGCGATTTGGCGCATGGATGATAAATGGCCTTCCAGTATTTCCCGTTTGACCTCCAAGCCGATGAGCAAAAAGAACACAGCCATCAAACCGTCGTTGACCCAGTGATAAAGCGATTTATCAAGTTGCAACGCGCCGACACTGATATGCACCGGAATATGCAAAAACGATTCATACAGCGGCGACATGAATGTATTGCTCAATAACAACGCCAAAAGCGTTGCTAAAATTAACAATATGCCGCTTGCCGATTCTTTTTGTATAAATTCTTCGATGATTTTCATTTCATTCCTAGTGTTTTAAGACTTATCGGCGGCGGCAATCCATGTGCTGCCGCGCATGCGCAGGGTTTCGCCTTGTTTTAATGCATCGGCAACCCTGATAACCTCATCAATATAGTCCGCACGCGTCGATTCTTCCAGTTGCCCGACCAAGGCCATGACCGGCGCAGCCATATCCGATATGGCCTGCCAATAAGCACGTCCGTCTTCTATTTCAAGCACATCGAGGCTCATTTCTTGCACAGTGATATTCTTAAAGCCCGCCGCAGCAAGGCTTTGCTGCAATTGCGTGGCATCGGCAAATGCGAAAATCCCCGGGGTTCCGGGTGCAGGCACAGGGACATCCATGTAGTTGCGCAAGGTATTGATAAGCACACCGACAAACGGATTTTTATCCGGTGCAGCCCAGCAGGCTAGGCTGATGCGACCGTTTTGTTTCAGTGCCTTGTGGGCAGCAGCGAGACAGGCCTGCGGATCGGGCATAAACATCAAACCCCAACGAATAGTCACCGCATCAAACGACGCTGCCGGAACATCCAGTGCTTCGGCATCCATGCAGCGAAATTCGATGTTGCAAAGCTGCGCTTTGGTGGCTTTTTCACGCGCAACTGCGAGCATTTCATCAACCAGATCAGTGCCGACAACCTTGCCGGATTCGCCGACGATATGCGCCGCCGATATGGCCGGTTCGCCCGTACCCGACGCAATATCAAGCAGTCTGGAACCGGAAGATATGCCGACCAGTTCAAGCATGCGCTCGCTGACCGGCGCGGCCCCTTTGCGCAACAACGCATCGCGCCGCCGCCAGCCTGCAGCAGCCGATGCCCAGTTGATCCGTTCGCGTTCTTTTAATTCAGATGTGCTTGATTTTTTCATCTCGGATTCCTAGTTAAACAATTAAAGTTGACGACTTGAATCAGGGACTGGTACGAAGCAAATCTCGCTTATGTATTTGTCGGGTTCTGCTCTTGTGGGATGAAATATGTCGCATGGGGGAATAAATGGTCTGCATGCTGTGTTTCCGTATATACCCAAATGTCCTCATCATGCAACATCAAGTCATATAGTTGCATTCCCAATGTTTGGTTCGGATGCAAACCGGGAAATTGTTCATTAAATTGACGATGAAAGCTATGTTGAGGGCCAAGTGCAGTAAGAATTTCTCCTATCACTTGTGAAGAATCAATAAAAGGGCGTCTTATATTTTTAGCCCTTTCAATTATCTCGAGTAAACTTATCCGCGTTATTTCATACAAATCGGAGGCATCATCTCTAAAATGAAAGTAGCCCTGCCAATAATCAGCCAATGAATCATCCCCTAGTTCATTTCGCACATTTGTTTGATTAATATCTGTAATCATATTTCCTCCTATAGGCGGATATGTTTTTTATAAAATCGTATATTCAACAATAAAGTCATTCAGGTCCTCGCATGCACATCGAATAAGCGGCTGTGTTCGTCGAGTGCGTAGCGGTCGGTCATGCCGGCGATATAATCGGCGATGGCGCGGGCTTTTTTTGTGTCGTTTTCCGCGTCGAGCAGGTGTTGGGCGGCGCTTGGCGGCAGCATGGCCGGGTGGTCCATATAGGCGCGAAACAAATCACGAATCACCTTGCCAGCCTTGGTGGCCATGCGCACCACGCGGTAGTGGTGATACATCTCGCGAAACAGAAAACGCTTGAGTTCGGCATTCATATGCCGCGTTTTTTTGGAGAATGCGATCAGCGGTGTGGCGCAGCGGCGTACATCTTCGAGGCTGTTGATTTGCTGTTCGGCAAGGCGCGATGTGCTTTCTTCGATGGCATCGAGAATCAGATAATTGATCATGCGGCGGATGGTTTCGTGCACCGCCTGGCGGGTCGAAAGGTCCGTTAAATCGACCATCACCTGATCGTAATGCATGGCAAAAAGCGGCACGTCGCGCAGCCCTTGCAGGCTCAAGATTCCGGCGCGAAAACCGTCGTCCACATCGTGATTGTTGTAGGCGATTTCATCGGCAAGATTGCCCAGTTGCGCTTCTAGCGTGGCTTGTTCATCCAAGCAGTATTCGGCCAAATCGGCATTTTTCGGCAAATCGTGCGGCGAGCTGTGTTTAACAATGCCTTCGCGCATTTCATAACTCAGATTGAGGCCGGGGAAGGCGGGGTAGCGCTGTTCCAGTTTTTCGACAATGCGCAGCGATTGCCGGTTGTGCTCGAAACCGCCGTAGGTCTTCATCATGTCGTCCAGCGCATCCTGACCGGAATGGCCGAACGGCGTGTGCCCCAGATCGTGCGCCAGCGCTACGCCTTCGGCCAAATCCTCGTTCAGATGCATGGCGCGGCAGATGGAGCGGGCGATTTGCGCCACTTCGATGGAGTGGGTTAGGCGGGTGCGGTAGTGATCGCCTTCGTGATTGACAAAAACCTGTGTTTTGTACTCCAAACGGCGGAATGCGGTGCAGTGGATGATACGGTCGCGGTCGCGTTGAAACACACTGCGTGTTGGTGCTTCCGTTTCGGCAATGCGGCGGCCTCGCGATTGTGCCGAACGGCAAGCATAGGCGGCCAGTGTATCTTCGTAATCGGGCAGCTTTAACATCCGGCGGTGCTTGGCGAAAAAGCGTCCGACATCATCGCGACGGCTTGGCGGGCGGCGATTCGCGGATCGTCGGCACGCAAAATCGGGCGGCCAACAACAAGATAATCGGCACCCGTGGCAATGGCGGTTGCCGGATCGGCAATGCGTTGTTGATCGTCCACGCTTTGCGATCCCCAGCGGATACCGGGGGTGACGGTGAGAAAATCATCACCGCAGGCTTGTTTGATGGCGGCAACTTCATGCACGCTGCACACCACACCGTCGAGTCCTGCTTCTTTCGCCTGCCCGGCACGGCGCACGGCTTCTGTTTTTGCCTGTTCGGGCGGCATCGGGTCGCTGGTCAATACAGTCACGGCAATCAGTTTCATGTGCGGGAAATCGCTGGCGGCACTGGCCGCAGCACGCATCATATCCGGCCCGCCGACAGCGTGAATATTGGTCATTTGCACACCCAGTTGACCGGCGCTAGCCACTGCTTCGGCGACGGTATTGGGAATGTCGTGAAATTTCAGATCGAGAAACACACGGTGCGTTTGCAACACTTGGCGCAGCAAGTCGGGGCCTTCAGCAACGAATAAACGCATGCCGATTTTGAACCAGCCGACATCATCGGCGAGACTTTGCGATATGTTTTGCGCCTGTTTCCGGTCGGCCACGTCGAGTGCCACCATTAAACGGTTTTTCACGGTTTTTTCTTCTCCTTAATCGGTCGCATCGTGCCCCATTCGTGGCATTGCGGGCATTGCCAGCGCATGTCGATAAACTCGACGCCGCATTCGATGCAGGCGACATTTTTTTGCGATTTTTGCCATTCGCGGCTGGCGCGGGCAAGCGCATCGTCATCGCCGAGCAATGCTTTGAGATGCAGGCAGGCGGGCAGGCTTTGCGGTTCGAACTGCATGGCTTGTACCAGTTGGCGTGCCGCATCCGCGCCGCGCTCGTCGTGCATCGCCCTGATCCATCCCAAAGCCAGCAATTCATCGTGTGTTTGTTGCCAGTATTGCATCAGAAATGCCTGCCCGAATTTATCGTAGGCTTGCTGATTGGCCAGCAACATCGGAATCATCAACGGCAGATAATAGGGGGCGGCGGCGTGCAGTTGACGCATGCTATCAATGGCTGCTTCGGCTTCGTTGCGGCGCAAGTCGATTTCGGCGAGCAGCATATGTGCCGCCGCACAAGCCGGATCGCATTCGATGGCTTGTTGCACCAGAGCCAGGGCCTTTTTTTCATCGTGTTTGGCTAATTTTTGGCGGGCCATTTCGGTCAGCAGGTAGGCATGATGCAACGACGATGATATGCCGCGTACCCGGTCCAGACGTTGCAGGAATTCTTCGGCCATTTCCCATTCGCGGCCTTGTTCGCGGATGCGCAGGCTGCCTTCCAGTGCTTGAATATGCCCCGGTTGCGCATCCAAGACACGTTTGTATTGTTGCAAAGCGCGACCCAACAGGCCGCCTGCCTGAAAATCGATAGCCAGCGCCAGTTGCGCTTGCATATGCAGATGTTCGGGAAGATCGGGGCGCGCCAGCAGGTTTTGGTGGATGCGTACGGCACGACCGAATTCGCCTTTGTTGCGGAACATATCGCCCAGTGCCAGATAAACCTCGGCGGTTTCGGTTTGCAACTTGGCGACATGCACCAGCTCTTTCAGGGCGCGGTCCGGTTCGTCGGAGAGCAGGTAATTGATGCCGCGCAGCAAGGGCGGAATACGCGCATCTTCTGGCTCCTGCGAGGAATCATCCTGATTTTCCTGTTGTTTCCAGACTACCCAGATGAGAATAGCGCAGGCAGCGAGAACCGCAGCGAGAAGGATGGCGTTGGTCATGTTTCGTCTTGCAGAGGAAGATTGCGCAGGTTGTTTACCTCGGTTTGCAGCAGCGTATTTTCCTGCCGCAGGCGCTCGATTTCATTTTTGTGTTTTCTGCGCGAGAAGCTCAAGGACAGCATGCCACCGATAAAACCGAGCAAAAAAGCAATGAAAATAGGTGCATAGAGGGGAATTTCGCCGGAGATGAGGTTGGCGAAACCAATGGCAACACGGGTTTCGTTGGCTGCCGCGAACATTGTCGCAAGGGTCGTTAAAATGACCACCAGAAGGGCATTGATCCAATTCATGCTATTCCTCCTTATCCGTTGTCAGGCAGCTTTTGCGCGTGGAGGACGATGTTCTGCCTCAGTCCAGAGCGCTCTCAGGACGTGGTGTCGACGCGTTCGCGTAATTCTTTGCCGGGTTTGAACTGGGGCACTGTTTTGGACGGTACAGCAACGCTTTCACCGGTTTTCGGATTGCGCCCGATACGCGCTTCGCGGCGCTTGGTGTAGAAGCTGCCGAAACCGCGTAATTCCACGCGTTCGCCGCGTCCGAGCGCATCGCCGATGGCATTGAGAATATTATTGACGACCACCTCGGCTTCGCGGCGGGTAATTTGGTCTTCCCGTTCTACAATGGCATCAATCAACTCGGATTTTGTCATGGCTCACCCCTCTTTGTCGGCCGTTTTCTTTTTCGTGGCCGATTTCTTCTTTACTGCTTTTTTCTTTTCGGCGGCGGGTTTGTCGGCTGTTTTTGTTGCTGCTGTTTTGGACGCTGATTTTTTGCCCGTTGTTGCCTTGGCCGCTGTTTTCGCGGTCGATTTTTTTACTTTTGCCGGTGTTTTTTCCTGTTTGGCGAGCAGTTTACGCTGCAATTCCAGTGCCAGAGCAGAAGGTTCATCGGCGACAGCAATGCTTTGCGAATAGTTGCGCACGGCATTTTTTTCTTCGTCGCGCAGGAACTGGCTGATGGACAGCCCGATGCGCCGCCGTTTGCGGTCCAGCTCGATGATTTTTGCTTCCACCAAATCATCGACTTTCAATTCATTCTGATCGCGCGGTACTTCGCGCAGTGCCAGCCGACCGATAACCCCTTCCATCAATTCGACATTGGCCGCGCCCTTGCCAATCGAAATCACCTTGCCTTCGACACGCCCACCGCGCCGCGCCCCAGCCATAAAGACCTCGAACGGATCACTTTCCAGTTGTTTGATACCCAGCGAAATCCGCTGCCTATCGACATCGACACCGAGCACGGCACATTCGACTTGCTGGCCCTTGCTATAATTGCCGATAACTTCATCGCCGCGCTGTTTCCACGACAAATCGCCGATATGCACCAGACCGTCGAGTTCGTCGTTGAGACTGACAAACATACCGAATTCGGTGATGCTGCGAATCGGTCCGGAAACATGCGAACCGGCCGGATGACTGGCCAACCATGCTTGCCACGGATTTTCCGCAACCGCCTTGAGGCTAAGGCCGATACGCCGTTTGACGACATCGACTTCGAGTACGGCAACATCGACGACATCGCCTTCGCCGAGCAGTTGCGTCGGGTTGACATCGCGGCGTGTCCAGCTCATTTCCGAGCGGTGAATCATGCCTTCGACGCCGGGTTCCAATTCCACCATCGCGCCGTAATCGAGCAGGCGGCGAACTGTGCCGGTGATGCGCATGCCGACGTTGAATTTTTGTTCGACATTTTCCCACGGATCGGCTTGCAGGGTACGCATGGAGATGGAAACCTTGCCCGTTTCCGGGTTCAGCTTGGTAATCTCGGCAGTGATATTCTGGCCGTTCTGCAAGGCTTCGGAAGGGTGTTTCAAGCGTCGCCAAGCAATATCGGAGACATGCAGCAGCGCATCGACGCCACCAATGTCGATAAATGCACCGAAATCGGTCATGCGCTTCACTTCGCCGCTGACCTTATCGCCGATCTTGGCGCGGGCAAAAAATTCGGCGCGTTGTGCTTTGGCCAGTTTTTCCAGCGGACGTTTGCGCGATACCACCACATTTTCCGGCCTGCGCGTGGCGGTGATGACCACAACGTCGATATTTTGACCGATAAGTTCGGCGAAGGCGCTTGGGTTGGCAGCACTTTCCGAACGCGGCATAAACGCTTCGATGCCGCCCAATTGCACGCGCAAACCGCCTTTTACTTCTCGAACAACCTTGCCTTGTAGCGGTGTTTGTTCTTCCAGCGAGGCTTCGATGTTTTCCCAGATGGCTTGCCGTCTGGCCGCGAGCACCGAGAAACTGGTATCGCCGCGTCCGCCTGCCGATTCGACCATCACTTCGATTTCATCGCCAACAGCGGGAACTGCTTCGCCGAGTTGTTCGAATTCTTGCAGCGAAACACTGCCTTCGTTCTTGCCGCCGACATCAATCATCACCACTTCGCGGTCAACACCGACCACTGTGCCGACAAGCAATTCGCCGCTGGCAGCCGTCGGCTGCTGACTCAGCGACTCTTCAAGCATGCGGCGGAATTCTTCCGCATCGTCGTCGGTGTTTTCAGTTTCGGCCTCGTTTTCGTTGGCGCTTTCATCGACGTTTTCATCAGCACTTTCGGCGGCGATTTCATCGCTGCTGTCGATGGCCTCGGCTGCAGGCGCATCTTCTGCGGCAGCAGAAGATGTTACGTTTGCGGTATCGGCGCTGAGCGGATCCGTTATCTGCTCGTTGGCGGCA
This sequence comes from Zetaproteobacteria bacterium, assembly GCA_021545645.1. Classification (GTDB taxonomy): domain Bacteria; phylum Pseudomonadota; class Zetaproteobacteria; order Mariprofundales; family Mariprofundaceae; genus UBA1543. The sequence continues at coordinate 8,313 of JAJRWP010000148.1, forward strand.
GTTTCAGGCGTGTCGGACAGCGGTGCTGTGGGTTGCTTGGAGATGTTGCTCATGGGTGGAAATAACCTCTATTTAACGTTCAATTTTATTCGTTGCTACCTAATTCAATGCATCAAAGCCGATGCGCCGCTAGGATTGCCGGATCAATTGCCGACGCTCCATGATGGCGAGCATCCGATCCACCACTTCATCAATACGCAAGGTGGTCGAATCGATACATACCGCATCCCTAGCTTGTTTGAGCGGGGAATGGGCGCGTTCAGCATCTTGCGTGTCGCGTTCCCTGATTTCATACAGGGTGGCGTCAAGGCTAACCTCGGCACCCATGCGCTGCAACTGCGCCCAACGCCTGCGCGCCCGTTCGTGCAGCGATGCGGTAAGAAAGAATTTCGCCTGTGCATCGGGCAGCACCACTGTGCCGATGTCGCGACCGTCCATCACACAACCGTGTTCGGCGATGTCGCGTTGCACATGCAACAGTTTTTTGCGCACTTCCGGCATCGCCGCAACGCGCGAGGCGGCGGCGGCAACATCTTCTTTGCGCAGGCGGTCGTTGATATTTTCACCGTCCACAACGATGCCGCCGGGTTGCCATTGCATGGTTTGCAAGCAGCCGTCCAACATTGCGAGAATCGCTGCTTCGTTGTCGGTTTCGATGTTGTTCTGCATGGCGCTATAGCCGATAAAACGATACAACAGACCGGTATCCAGCACCGGCAGGCCGACGGCTTCGGCGACGAGGCTGGCAATCGTGCCTTTGCCGGATCCGGAAGGGCCATCGACAGCGATTTGCAGGCCGGAAATCGGCGTCCACTCGGGCATATCGTTTTCGCTCATGCTGGCCCTGTTCATAGCGTTTCCCAGTGTACATTCATGCCAATTCGCTGTGCGATACTGACAAAATCGGGAAACGAGGTGGCGATAGCGGCAGCATTACAAATACGGATGTCGCTGTCGGCGCGTTGTGCAGCCACAGCCATGGCCATAGCAATACGATGATCGCCTTTGGCATCGATTTCCACGCCGCCTTGCAAGCTGCCGCAACCGTCGATACGAATACCGTCCGGGCGCTCTTCGATATGTGCGCCGCAGGCATTCAGGGCGTTGGCCATGGCACTGATACGGTCGCTTTCCTTGACGCGCAATTCCTCAGCGCCTTGCAGCAAAAATGTGCCATTGGCGAGGGCTGCGGCAACAAACAGAACGGGGAATTCATCGATGGCATCGGGGACATTGGCCGGATTCACCTGCATGCCGCGCAGTGCTGCGCTACGAATCGCAAAATCGGCAACCGGCTCGTCGCCGACGCGTTTTTCATCCAGCAGACGTATATCGGCTTGCATATCGGCCAAAATATGCCGCCAGCCGTCGCGGCGTGGGTTGATGCCAATATCGTGAATCAGCAAATCGGCATCGGCAACAAGGCTGGCGGCGACAGCGAAAAAAGCCGCCGAGGACGGGTCGGCAGGAATGCGAATCGGCGCAGCGGGGGCAATCAGACGCTGCATCGGCTGCAAACGAATCGTTCCATCGGCATCTATACCCACCGGCTGACCGAAAAGCGGCAACATGCGTTCGCTGTGGTCGCGGCTGGGTCGTGGTTCGCGCACCGTGGTTTCGCCACTGGCGAATAATCCGGCAAGCAATACGCAGGATTTAATTTGCGCGCTGGCTACCGGTGAAACGTAGTCGATACTGTGCAAATGACCGCCGCGAATGGTAATCGGCAGGAAATTGCCGCCATCTTTCCCCTCGACGACTGCACCCATGCGCCGCACCGGTTCGCTGACCCGTTGCATGGGCCGACTGCGCAACGAGGCATCGCCGGTTAGGGTGCTGGTGAATGGCTGTCCGGCCAACACACCCATCATCAGTCGGGCGCAGGTTCCGGCATTGCCTGCATCCAAATCTTTTTCCGGCCCGCGCAGGCCGTGCAGGCCGACGCCGTGAATGCGCAGACTGGTTTTTTCGGCATTCAGCCAGTCGATTTTGACGCCCATCTGGGCAAACATTTCCGCCGTGGATAAATTATCCTCGCCGGGCAGAAAACCGTGAATTTCGCTGACGCCATCAGCCAAAGCCGCCAGCATGACGGCACGGTGCGACATGGATTTATCGCCGGGCGGCGTCAAATCGCCGCTCAGCTGCCCGGCAGCGGGTCCGGCGATCAATACGTTATGTTTCATGTTGGTTTCCATGTTTAGAAATTATCACCGTGTTTTTCCAGCCATTGATCGCGGGCCTTTTTAGCGGCGGAAAATTCGTCGAGCAGGGTTCTTTCGTCCTGCTGTTGCAGTGCATCTTCCAAGCCTGACAGTTCGTTTTTCAGCGCGGAAATCTGCTGCAACAACGGTTGCCGGTTGCTCATGGCAATATCGCGCCACATTTCCGGCGACGATGAGGCGATACGGGTGAAATCGCGAAATCCGCCAGCGGCAAATGCAAAGGGATCGAAGCTTTCGCTACCCTGCTTGCGCACCGCATTGACCAGTGCAAAAGCCGCGACATGCGGCAAATGGCTGACCCCGGCCAGCAGTTGATCGTGCGTGTCCGCGTTCATTCGGATGACCTTGCTTCCCGCCGTTTGCCACATCTGTTCGATGCTTTGTACAGCTTGTGCATCGGTTGTTGCATCGGGGGTGAGAATGCAGGTGCGGTCATCGAAAAGTTCGGAAAAAGAGGCTGCGGCCCCGGATTTTTCGGTACCGGCAATCGGGTGTGCGGGCACAAAACGCGAGGCATCGGCAAGGCGTTGTTTGGCGATACTTAACGCCTGCATTTTGGTACTGCCAACATCGCTGATAATCGCATCGGCGTGCAGATTCCCGGCCATATCGCCAAATACCTGTTCGTACATGCCTAGCGGCACGGCGATGATTACCCGATCCGCATCGCGCACAGCTTGGGCAATATCTTGGCTCATTTCGTCGATGATACCGAGTTCGATGGCAGATTCGAGATTTTCACGGCTGCGCCCAACGCCGACGATATGCTGCACGGCATTGGCCCGCCGCAGCGCGCGCGCCAGCGAACCGCCGATCAGGCCGACGCCGATGATGCATAATCGTTTGATGGCGGCTGGCGTGCTCATGCTTCCAATAGCTCGTTCATAATCTTTTGAATCGCGCTAATAAATTGTGTGTTTTCATCTGCCGTACCGACCGAAATACGCAGCCAATCGGGCATGCCGTAAGCGGCCAGCGGACGCGGAATGATGCCGTGATTTTCAAGCTGTTGGGCGATTTCGGTGGCCTGCGCATGGCGCAGCAGCACAAAATTCCCGTGCGAAGCCGCGCCGAGCAGGTTTAATTCGGCAAGAAAGTCTTGCAAACGCTGCCGTTGCTGCCGCGATTCGCCGACTTTTTCCGCAACCCAATCGGCATCGTTGAGTGCTGCCAGTGCCGCCTGTTGGGCGAGCAGATTGACGTTGAACGGCTCGCGGAAACGGTTGCATAAGGACAGGATTCCAGCATCAGCAATTGCATAACCGATACGCAATCCGGCTAAACCGTAGGCCTTGGAAAAGGTGCGGCAAATCATCAGGCCGGGATGCTGCAACACACCAATGCTTTCACCAGTTTCAGCGCGCACATAATCGTGATACGCCTCATCGAGCAGGATAATCATCCGGCGCGGCAGTGCATCGAAAAAGGCCTGCAGTTCTGCATGTTTCAATAAACTTCCGGTCGGGTTGTTCGGATTGGCGATGCAGACGATTTTGCTGCGCGGCGAGATTGCATCCAGCATGCCGGGCAAATCGTGTGTTAATCCGTCTTGTTCCGGCACCGCGATACCGGTCGCCCCGGCAGCGCGTGCAGCCAGTGCGTAAACGATAAAACCGCGTGCCGAATAAATCACTTCGTCGCCCGCACCGGCAAAGGTGCGGATGATCAGTTCCAGCACCTCGTTGGAGCCGTTGCCGAGCAGAATTTGATTGCTGTTGACGCCGTGACGTGCGGCCAGTGCCGCTTTTAATTCACCGCTATCGCCATCGGGATAACGGTGTACTTCAGCGGCGAAATTGCGAATCGCAGCAATCGCCGATGGCGACGGGCCGTACGGATTTTCGTTGGAGGCGAGTTTAATTGCCTCGCTTAAACCTTTTTCGCGTAGCAGTTGCTCCACCGGTTTGCCCGGAATATACGGGTGCAGTTGCGCGCATTGATTGACCGCATGACTGCGCCAATCCATGTCGTTTGCGCTTGCAGTCGTTTCACTGACCGCGTTGGAAGCGATATTGCTCACGATTACAGCCGCTCGGCGACTGGAAACGAGCCGAGAATCTTGACAAAACCATCCGGCATGGCCGAGACATCGGCCAGTGCTGCGGCCACATCTTTATCTTCGCGGTGGCCTTGAAGATCGGCGAAAAACACATATTCCCACAACTGTTTGCGCGATGGCCGCGATTCGATGCGTGTCAGACCGATGCCGCGCCGATGGAAGGGTTCGAGCAAATCGTGCAGCGCGCCGGGGCGGTCGCTGGTGGACATGACCACGGCAGTTTTATCGCGCCCGGAGGCTGGCGAATCGTGCTGACCGATGACCAGAAAACGTGTTGTATTGCCGTGATGATCTTCGATATTGGTGGCCAAAATCGGTAATTCGAGGCGTTCGGCAACTTCTTTGGAAGCGATGGCCGCAGCACGCGGATTTTCACTAATTTTCGCAGCGGCGGCAGCCGTCGAATCGGCTTCTTCCAGGCGCGCGTTGGGCACACGCGCCTGCAACCATTCGCGGCACTGACTGAGCACCTCGGCCTTGGTGTAAATCACTTCGATGTCGTCCAGCGCACAACGGGCGAGCAGATGATGATGGATGTCGAGCAGCACTTCGGCGCAAATCGATACCTCGCGATCGACAAATAAATCGAGTGTGTGGGTGACCGCGCCTTCGAAGGCATTTTCCACCGGCACAACGCCGTAAGCGACGCGCCCCGATTCCACTTCGTCGAAGATTTCATCGAAATTACGACAGGCGAAATATTTGCCGGTCGAGCCGAATTGTTTGCGCGCGGCAGCGTGGGTGAATGTGCCTTGCGGGCCTAAATAGGCGATGGAAAGCGGCAATTCCAAGGATAAACACGCACCGATAATTTCGCGGAAAATACCGTGCACCGCCGCATCGGGGATTTTTTCACCGCCGGGTCCGCCATTGATACCGTCGGTGGTTTCGTTATTGGCGCGCAGCAGACGGCGAATAATATCCGCCTCGCGGCTCGGCACATAATAAGCCGTATCGCCGTTGGCCTGTTTTTGCCGCCCGACTTGCGCAGCCAATCCGGCGCGTTGATGAATCAGTTGCAGCAGTTGATCGTCAATCGCGTCGATCTGCTGGCGCAATGCATCCAGCGGGGCATGTTTCGGTGTGTCGCTCATAGCTCAGCAAGCTACCAGCCCAAAGCCGGAACTCAATGTGTCGGCGTAGTTTAATTTTGCAGCAAGCGCCAAGGCCCTGATTCAGAGACCCGTTCCACCTTTTTTTCTGATTCAAGCTCTCGGATTAAAGCAACGACCCAGTACTGCTGGTTGGATGATGTTGCATTTTTATGCTCGCCCCAGTCCAATCCGCATTCTCTAAATATTTGGGCTAGTTTCATTCCATTATTACCCGGTCGGCAGGCTGGGGTTGCTTGCATGAAATGTAAGATAAGAGATTTTGTAAGTGATCTAATTTCAGTTCCACGTGTTTCATATTCAGTCATTTTATGCCCCCTTCAGAAAATCTAAGTGTCTGATAATTATTACATGTTTCTATATGTTTAACTCGCCGCCAACTGCCGCAGCACATAGTGCAAAATGCCGCCGTGGCGGTAGTAATCCCATTCTTTGGGGGTGTCGATGCGCACTTGGGCGGTGAATGATTTGTCGTCGGCGGTGACGGTGACTTGTTTTGCGCCTTCGTGGACACCGGTGATGCTGAACAATTCGCGGCCACTCAGGCCCAGCGATTCGGCGCTGTCACCAGCCATGAATTGCAGCGGCAGAATGCCCATGCCGACCAGATTGGAGCGGTGAATGCGCTCATAACTCTCGGCAATGGCGGCGCGGATGCCGAGTAATTTCGGGCCTTTGGCTGCCCAGTCGCGCGAGGAACCGGAGCCGTATTCTTTTCCGGCAATGACGATGGCGGGGATATGATCCGCCTGATATTGCATGGCGGCATCATAAATACTCATCGCTGCGCCGTCCGGCAGGTGAACTGTGACACCGCCTTCGGTTCCCGGCGCAAGCTGATTGCGCAGGCGGATATTGGCGAAGGTTCCGCGCATCATCACCTCGTGATTGCCGCGCCGCGAACCGTAGGAATTGAAGTCTTTTTGTTCCACACCATGCTCGCGCAGGTATTGACCGGCAGGCGAATCGGCTTTGATGGCTCCGGCAGGCGAAATATGATCGGTGGTCACCGAATCGCCGAGCAGGGCCAGCGCGCGCGCGCCTTCGATGTCGCCGATTTCGCCCGCATTCTTGCCCATGCCGACAAAATACGGCGGATTCTGGATGTAGGTCGAATCGTCTTCCCAAGCAAAACGCTCGCCTTCGGGCGCAGCCAAGTCGCGCCAGTTGGCATCACCGGCAAACACATCGGCATAGGATTTGGTGAATTGCGCACGCGACACACCGGAAACGGCTTCAACGACCTCCGCCTGTGTTGGCCAAATATCCTTTAAATACACATCCTTGCCGTCCGAACTTGTGCCCAGCGGTTCGTTGTATAAATCAATATTCATGGTTCCGGCAATCGCATAAGCGACCACCAGCGGCGGGCTGGCCAGATAATTCATACGCACTTCGGCATGCACGCGACCCTCGAAATTACGGTTGCCGGATAGCACCGAACACACAGACAAATCACCATCTGCAATCGCCGCCGAGACTTCGGGGCGCAGCGGCCCGGAATTGCCGATGCAGGTGGTGCAACCGTAACCAACGACGTGAAAACCGAGTTTTTTCAGCGGTTCCATCAGTCCCGCGCCCTCAAGATATTCGGTGACTACCAGCGAACCGGGGCCGAGCGAGGTTTTTACCCACGGCGCGGCATTCAGACCGAGTGCAGCCGCTTTTTTGGCCACTAGACCAGCGCCGAGCATCACCGACGGATTGGAGGTGTTGGTGCAGGAAGTGATGGCGGCAATGACCACCGCACCTTCGTCGATGCTTACATCCTGTCCGTTGATTTGTGTTGAAACCGCTTTGGAATTCAGTCCGGCTTCGGCTTTGATATTGTTCACAGCCGTTGCGAAGCTGGCTTTGGAATCGCGCAGGGCGATGCGGTCCTGCGGCCGTTTGGGCCCGGAAATGGATGGCACGACAGTGGCCATATCCAAGCCCAGCGATTCGCTGTATTCAGACGTGTTTGCGCCGTCGCGGAACATGCCCTGCGCTTTGGCATAGGCCTCGACCAGCGCGATATTTTCTTCGCTACGCCCGGACAGGCGCAGATAATTCAGCGTTTCATCGTCAATTGGGAAAATACCGCAGGTCGCGCCGTATTCCGGGGCCATATTGGCGATGGTGGCGCGGTCGGCCAGAGGTAAATGGTCCAAACCGGAGCCGTGAAATTCAACGAATTTACCGACTACACCGTGCGCGCGCAGGATTTCGACAATCGTCAGCACCAAATCGGTGGCTGTCGCGCCTTCAGGCAGGCAACCGGTCAATTCAAAACCGACGACTTTCGGAATCAGCATCGACACTGGCTGACCGAGCATCGCCGCTTCGGCTTCGATACCGCCAACACCCCAACCAAGCACGCCGAGACCGTTAATCATCGTGGTGTGCGAATCGGTGCCGACCAGTGTGTCGGGATAAGCTGTCCCCTCGGCATCGACAAACACCGTGCGTGCGAGGTTCTCCAAATTCACCTGATGCACAATGCCGGTATCCGGCGGCACGACCTTGAAATTATCGAAGGCTTTTTGTCCCCATTTGAGAAAATTGTAGCGTTCACGATTGCGCGAAAATTCGATTTCGGAATTCGTGGCCAGCGCGCTATCGGAGCCGAAGGCATCGACTTGCACGGAGTGGTCAATCACCAACTCCGCCGGAGCCAAGGGATTGATTTGATCGGCTTTTCCGCCCAACTTGACCACCGCATCGCGCATTGCCGCTAAATCGACAATCGCCGGAACGCCGGTGAAATCCTGCATCAGCACGCGCGCTGGCATGTAGGCGATTTCTTTTGATGGTTCGGCTTTGGCATCCCAGTGGATAATCGCTTCGACATCGCTGCGGCTGACCACTTCGCCGTCTTCGCGGCGCAGTAGGTTTTCCAGCAGAATTTTCATCGAAAAGGGCAGGCGGGCAATATCGCCTGTGGCTGCCAATGCGTAATAAGTGTAGGTCTTGTCGCCGACCTTTAGCGTGCTTTTTGCGCCGAAACTGTTGCTCAACGGGAACTCCTGATGCTGACGGGATTAAAATACTGTCGGCAAGCCTAGGAGTCTGCTCCGCTTAGGGCAAATTTATGTCCATCGGCGGGCTTTCGGGTGAAATAAGTGCTGACCGGATGTGTTGCGGATATTTCCTCAAATACCTTCGGCAAAATGCACGACTTCACCGGAAAAAACGGGGGTACTCAGGTATTTTTCACCCCCATCCGGGAAAATCGTCACAATATGCGCAGATTTGCCTTCTGCCGCCAGCCTCTCGCCCAAAATGAGCGCTGCGGCCATGGCGCAACCGCAGGATTGGCCGGCCAGAATGCCTTATTCGCGGGCCAATCGCTGCGTTGTTTCGTAGGCCAACTCGGTGGAAATACCGATTTTTTCATCATGCACGCTGGCATCGTAAATACCGGGTACAATGCTCGATTCGATGTGTTTTAGCCCTTCGATGCCGTGAAACGGCGAATCCGGTTCGGCGGCGATGATTTGCACCTCGCAATTGCTACGTTTGAGGAAGCGGCCCGTGCCGACGAGTGTACCGGTGGTTCCTAGGGCGGCGATAAAATGGGTGACTTTTCCTTGCGTATCGCGCCAGATTTCCGGGCCGGTGCTTTGTTCGTGGGCCAGTGCATTGGCCGGATTGTTGTATTGATCCGGTTTGAAATATTGCTGGCTATCCTGCTCGTAAATCTCGCGGCATTTGATAATCGCGCCGTCCGAGCCTTCCAGCGGATCGGAGAAGATTAAATCGGCACCGAAGGCGCGGCAGATGCGTTTGCGTTCGTCGGACACATTGCCGGGCATGACCAGCCGCACCCGATAAGCGAGTGCAGCACCAATCATGGCTAGGGCAATGCCGGTATTGCCGCTGGTTGAATCGAGAATGATTTTTTCCGCTGTCAGCTTGCCGCTTTCGATGCCGTCGCGAATCATTTTCAGGGCCGGACGATCCTTGACCGAGCCGCCGGGATTAAATCGCTCCAGCTTGGCTTCGATAATAATGTCATCCGGCAGATGCCGGGTCATGCGTCGCAGGCGGGCTTGCGGCGTATTGCCAATCAGGTCGAGAATATCCACATCACATCCAAATTACATTTATTATCATGTTATTAATTTATAAACACAGCAAATCCTGCGTTATTTAGAGACGCTTGCCAAGCCGCGCCATATCGGCGGTGTTGGTATGCCACCCGTTAAAAGCATATGGCGTAGTGTATCGGCGCTGCCGCCGCTTGTCCTGATGTCGCGCAGACTTGGCGCATGATTGCGTTTGCTTAAGCGTTCACCATGCACATCGCAGAGCAACGGATGGTGGATATAGACAGGTGTTGGCAGTTTCAGAAGCGCTTGCAGCAAGCGGTGCAGGCCCGTGCTGGCGCGCAAATCGTTGCCACGAATAACATGCGAAATGCCTTGCGCTGCATCATCGACAACCACTGCCAGATGATAGCTGAAGCCAATGTCCTTGCGACCGATAACGGCATCGTTTAAGGAATCGGATACGGCATGTCGTTGCCCGTTTTCATCCAGCCAGTTGAGCGGGCCGGTGAGTTGCAATGCCTGGCCAATATCGATTCGCCATGCAAAAGGCTGGCCTGTCTGTTGTCGGTCTTGCTGTTCGCTAGAAGATAATCGGCGGCAGGTTCCGGGATAATGCGCTATGCCGTCTTCACTATGCGGGGCGAGAGCGGCGCGTGCTGTTTCTTGTTGAATGTCGCGGCGGGTGCAAAAACAGGGGTAAATGACTTGCAGCTGGCGTAATTGCGCTAGCGCTTGTCGGTATGCATCGAGATATTCGCCCTGGTAACGAATATCGCCGTGCCAGCGCAAGCCGAGCCACTGCAAATCTTCAATCAATGCGGTGGAAAATTCAGGTCGGCAGCGATTGCTGTCGATATCTTCGATGCGCAGCAGCAGTTGCGCATGATGCATTTCCGCCCACTGCTGGCAAAACAGCGCCGAAAATGCATTGCCGACATGCAAATAGCCAGTTGGACTGGGTGCAAAACGGGTGCGTAGCATGTGCGGCGCAGGCGGTTCAGGCTGCTTCTTCCGCTGTTTCGGCATGGGCTGGCGGCAGCAGCATTTTCTGGCTTTCCTGCATGCGGTCGGGGCGCAGCAGTACCTTGATTTCATCACCCTCGGCGAACACAAAATCATCGTGCGGTAAATGTGTTTGACCGTCGCGAATGACCACCATCGGTTGCACACCGTGGGCAATACGCGCATCGCCCAGACTCACGCCAATCAGCGGCGAATCTTTTTCAATCGCCATCGTTTCGTAAATCAGACGGCGGCGGTAGGCCTGATCGTTCCAATATGTGGCGGTATAGGGCTTGGCGAATAATCGGCGCGCTTGCAGGCGACGAATCAGCCGTTTCTGTTTGATTTCGTCGCCTTGTTGCAGGGCGACATAGGCTTCCGGGATATGAAAATCATCGCGTGCCAGTTGGGCGATAAGCAGATTGTGATCGGAGGAACCGGTCATCGCCACGACGACGCCGATTTCCTCGGCATGCACGATTTCCATATACATCGGGTCCAGCGCGTTGCCGCGCACGGCTTCGAAACCAGAACGTTGCAGGTGGCTGATAACCTCGGCATTGAGATCCAGAAAACGAACCTCCCGATCATCGCTCAGCGCGCGCCCAAGCTCAGCACCGATTTGGCCACCGCCGACAATCAATACCGAGCGCTCGTCCGCGCCTTCGACATGCAGGTAGCGGCTCAGCGGTTCGGCAATCAGGCCGTAAAGCAGTACCGAAAGAATAATGATGATATATACCAGTGCCTCCAGCACTTCGCCGCCGGGGATACCTTCGCGGGTTAAAATTACACTAAACAATGCGGTAATGGCCGCTGCGACCACGCCACGCGGGGCCATCATGGCGAGGTATTTACGTTGATCTCGGCTTAAATCGGAACCCAATGCCGAGCTTGTCACCACCAGCGGACGAATGAGCAGCACCAAAGCCAGAAAAAGCAGCATGCCCTGCGGCAGGTATTGCATCAAAATGGATAGATTCAGACCGGCAGCGAGCAATACGAACAACATGCCGACCAGCAAGGTCGATAAATTGCCCTTGAAGTGACGCAGGCGCTGAATATCGGGCAGGTTTTTACTTTGCAGCACCGCACCGGCGACCAGCACCGCCATTAAACCGGCTTGCTCGCTAATCTGATTGGATGCATAAAACAGCGCCCAGACCAGCGCCAATGTTGCCGTTGGCCGCAAGTCCGTGTCTTTAAGCCAGTTTTTCTCCAACATCAGGGTGAGCAGGCGGCCGCCCAGCCATCCGCAGACGATGCCGACGAGGAACTTTCCGAGTAATTCCGGAAATATGGAATCGGCTTTGAAATCGCCGGAAATGACGATTTGCAGCATGACAATCGCCAGCATCGCACCGACCGCATCAATCAGCATGGCTTCGCCGGTCAGAATGTGGCGCAGTTTGCGGTCCAATCGCGTCTGGCGCACAATGGGAATAATCACCGTCGGCCCACCGACAGCGACCAGCGCACCGAACAACAGGGAAATATCCCACGGCAAACCACTGCCGAGTTTCAGCAAAGCGCCACCGAGCAACATGGTGATGAGCGGGCCGAGAGTGACCAACCGACCAACCACCCAGCCCTGTTTGCGCAGGGCGCGCAGATTTAGATTCAGCCCGCCTTCGAAAAGAATAACCGCCAAGCCGAGTTCGATCAGCGTCAGCATGGCCGGTTGAATCGCTGCGACATTGAGCAAATGCAGACCCGACGGGCCAAGCAGCATGCCGCCGCTCAACCACAAAACGATTGCCGGCAAACGAAGATGTCCGGCCAGCACCTGCGCGCTTACGGCGAGCAGTACGGCAATGACGAATGTTGCGGTCGGGTCCATCAATGGTTGGATGCAGAGATTCTGCTGAAAATGTGTTTTTTCACGAAGCTGGAGGCTGCCAAGCAGGCCGCCTGCGGGCAAGGGGGATGTCCCTGTTCGCAGGTTTTTAAGGCGTAAGCAAAGTGGTCGGGTGAACGACAGCAGCTTTACTATCAGACAATGTTGGTCTACAACAGAGGTGGTCCTTGCGACAAACGCTGTGAGCTATGTGGCAGTCTGATACAAAGACCGGATGACAGGAGGATATGATGAATAAAACATTTCAAACACTATGGTTCGGATTGCTGGCGGTGATGTTGCCGCTGTCTGCAGCAGCGGCAGAGACCAGTGCCGGGACCAAACTCGGTAAATTGCAATGCCAAACGATTGTCGATTCCGGGGTCAATCTGATTATTCATTCCACCGCACAAGTGAAATGCGAATTTACATCCACAGCAGGCGAAACCGAGCATTACAAAGGCGAAACCGGTGTTGCCTTGGGTGTGGATTTGACCTTCAAGAAGGAATCCAACTTTACATTCGTGGTTTTTGCGGCGGATTTCAAAAAAGGTGCATATAAATTCGCCGGCAAATATTTCGGAGCCGGTGCGGATGCCACGATTGGCCGCGGACTGGGTGCGGGTGTATTGATTGGCGGCAGCAAGAAAAGTGTATCGTTGCAACCGCTTGGTATCAGTGTTACCAAGGGTGCGGGGGTCAGCGGCGGTTTGACTTATCTTTACTTGGAGCCGGATAAATCCATGGATTGATTGGCCGTCGTGCGAAGCTGACGGGGCCGGTTATCCGGCCCCTTTTTTATGCTGAAAACATGGTTTGCATGCTTTGAGATATGCTATGTGCGGGCTGGTGCTTATTTTTTACCCCAGACGCGTTCCAAAAACTGATCGCGACCGGAGTTATAGCGGTAAAAACGGTAGCGCAGCGGGTTCTTTTCAGCGTAATCCTGATGGTAATCTTCGGCGGGATAAAAGGCGGAAGCAGGTTCAATCGCGACGACAATCGGTTTGTTGAAGCGGCCTGAAGCGGCCAACGCATCGCGGGAGGCTTCGATCATCTGTTTTTGTTCGTCGTTGTGGTAGAAAATCACCGGACGGTACTGGTTGCCGCGATCGACAAACTGGCCGCCGCGATCCGTCGGGTCGATTTGATGCCAGAAAATGTTCAGCAATTCGTTAAAGCTGATTTTATCGGTATCAAAGGTGATTTCAACCGCTTCGACATGGCCGCTGCCGCCTGCCGAAACCTGTTCGTAGGTGGGTTCGGGTTGCAGGCCGCCGGTATAACCGGAAACGGCGGAAATAACGCCCGGAATATGTTCGTACGGATGCTCGACACACCAGAAACAACCACCGGCAAAGGTGGCTTTTTGTTCGCCGCCGACGGCTTGTTCAGTCATTGCTGTGATACCTGCGGATAAAAGAAGCATCATTCCCAAGGCTGGTTTCCATCGCATGTATGTCCTCCTGTTCTGATTCGCTGATGAATCGTTTTCGCTTGTGTATTCGTTGTGTCGCACGCCGTTCTGCGTGGACGAAGCCATTCACATTATGCCGCGAACATGAAAAAAATATGAAATAGCTTGCGCGTTACAACACTTCAACGGCCATTTGTTGTTTTTTGTGCGTTGAGCATGCGAATCAATTCGCGGTTGGCTTCGGGCATCGGGTAGTCGGCAATATCGGCAATATTTATCCAAGCATGCGGTGATTCGGCGATAAGTGTTTTGTGGCTTTGGCAGCGGCAGCGGAACAGGTGAAACGTGAGTTGCCGGTCCGGGTAGCTGTGCCGGTGTTCGCCGATAGATGCCCAGTCTGTGCCAACAAGCCCCGTTTCTTCTTGCAGCTCGCGTGCAGCGGCGCTTTGCGGGGGTTCGCCGCTGTCGATTTTACCGCCGGGAAAGGACCACAAGCCTGCGCAGTGTTGTGGTTCACTGCGTTTGAGCAGTAGCAGCTTGCCTTTGTCGTCGAAAGGCGCAACCAATGCGACGGTTTGATGTTTCAGGTGCGGTACTCGGCGTTGATGGTGATGTATTCGTGGGTCAAGTCGCCGGTCCAAATCGTAGCTGCGGCATCGCCCAAGCCCAAATCGACATGCAGGGTGAATTCATTTTTGGCAAAGACGGCCATGCCATTTTCATCGCGATAATCAGGATGCAGGTCACCCGTTTCAAGCATGACCACATCATCTGCCTGCAAGCCGATTTTATCGCGCTCAATGATCACACCGGCATTACCGATGGCAACAAGAATGCGCCCCCAGTTGGCATCGGAACCGGCAAATGCCGTCTTGACCAGCGGCGATACGGCAATGCTGCGGCCAACCTTGCGCGCATCTTCTTCACATGTTGCCCCTGTCACGTTGATGGTGACGAATTTACTCACCCCTTCGCCGTCGCGGGTAATCAGTTGTGCCAGTTCGATGCAGACCTCGGTCAATGCTTGTTCGAATGCGGATGTGTCGTGCATTGGTGCATGTCCAAGGCCGAGACCGCTGGCAAGCAGATAAAGGGTATCGTTGGTGGAGGTGTCGCCGTCAACGCTGATGCAATTGAATGAGCGATTGGCGACACGTGCCAGCATCGCTTGCAGTTGTGCGTGTGTCAGCGGCGCATCGGTGGCGACAAAGGCCAGCATGGTTGCCATATTCGGGTGAATCATACCGCTGCCCTTGGCGATGCCGGTGATGCTGTAATCGCCGACTTTTCTTGATGACCATTTGGCAAAGGTATCGGTGGTGCGAATGGCATGGGCGGCTTCTTGCCAGCGGTCGGCAGCGAGATCGGCAATCACATCGTCCATGCCTGCCGCGATGCGCTCAATCGGAAAGGGTTCGCCGACCAC
>JAJRWP010000149.1 GCA_021545645.1 Zetaproteobacteria bacterium
CGAACCGGAATCGCTGCTGATGCCTGCATCCAAGCTGCCGGGCTTAGACGGACGCAAAATGAGCAAATCGTACAACAACACGATTGAACTCGGCGAAGAATGGAAGGTGACCGATAAAAAGGTGCGCACCATGCCCACCGATCCGGCGCGCGTGCGCCGCGACGATCCGGGCACACCGGAAAAATGTCCGGTATGGGATTTTCACAAGTTGTATTCGACGGAAGAAGAGCGCGCCGAGGTGCATGCCGGTTGCACAAGTGCCGGTATCGGCTGTCTGGATTGTAAAAAGGTGCTGCTGACGCATCTGGAAGAGGAGTTGCAGCCGATTCGTGATCGGCGTGCGGATATTGCCGCGCATCCCGACGATTTGCGCGATGTGGTGCGCGCCGGTAACGAACGCGCCCGGGTTGAGGCCGAACGGACGATGGAAAAAGTGCGCCGCACGTTGAAAATGGGTTACCGCGTTTGATGTCGCCGGAAAACACAATGGATAGTTCGCTGCACGCGGTATCGCAAGCAGCGGTGCAAGGCAGTACAAAGCCGCTACCGGAGACAATGTTTCCCGATATGGCTCCGGTCAGCCTCGATGCCTTCGAGGGGCCGCTGGATGTGCTTTTGCACCTGATTCGCGAGCAGAAAATGGAGATTTTCGATATTCCGATTGCGCCGCTGACCGTGCAGTATTTGAAGATTCTCGAAGCGCAGCAGCCGCTAAATTTGGAATATGCAGGCGATTATCTGGTCATGGCCAGCACCTTGGCGCAAATCAAAAGCCGCATGTTGCTGCCGCGCCCGGAAGTCAACGAAGACGGTGAAGAAATCGATCCGCGTGCCGAATTGGTCGCCCAATTATTGGCCTACGAACAATACCGCGCCGCCGCCGAAGAATTGGATGCCGCGCCGCGTTTGGGTCGCGATGTGTTCACACGCAGTCATTTTGCCGAGGCGGACGAAGTCGAGCGGCCATTGCCGGAAGCCGATTTGGATGCTTTGCTCACCGCTTTTCGCCAGGTGTTGAAACGCGTCGGCGGCGAAGTCCGGCATCATGTTTTTATGGATACGATGAGTGTGCGCGAGCAGATGAGCCATGTGCTCGAACGATTGAAAAAGGGTGGTTTGCTGTTCGACGAATTATTTGAACATGCCAATCGCGAGACCGTGGTGACAACACTTCTCGCCATCCTCGAATTGTGGCGCAATCAAACCATCAATGTTGTGCAGGATGCGTGTTTTTCGTCGATCAGTATTTTGCCGAAAGAAGCTGCCGCATGAGTGGTTCTGATTTTTCCGACAGTCTCTCGGCTAAGCTCGAAGCGCTGATTATAGCCAGCGACGAGCCGTTATCGCTGGCGCGCATGCGCGATTTGACCGATGCGAGTTCCGCCGATTTACGCGCCGCACTCGGCGAGTTGCAAGATCATTACCGTGATCGCGGTATTTGCCTGCACGAAGTCGCCGCTGGTTGGCAATTTCGCAGTGCAGCGCAATTTTCTGATACAGTGCAGCAATTGTGGCAGAGTCGTCCGCCGCGATTGTCGCGTTCGATGCTGGAAACCCTATCCATTATCGCCTACCGGCAACCAACGACGCGCGGTGAAATCGAAATGTTGCGCGGTGTGAAGGTGTCCAGTTCGATTATCGGCGGTTTGCAGGAGCGCGGCTGGATCAAGGTACTCGGGCGCAAGGAAGTGCCGGGGCGACCGCATTTGTACGGTACGAGTAAGACGTTTTTGATTGATTTTGGATTGAATTCGCTGGCCGATTTGCCGGAAATCGCGCAGTTGATGGATCAGGAAGAACTGGAAGCGGCGGCGCGCAGCCAAGCAGAAGGACAGACAGAAAATCATGCGGAATGCGAGCCGGAAAACAGACCGGAAAATACCAGCGGCGAACATATCCCAACAGGTGCGGACAACCCATATGAATACGAAGAAAACAACAGCGAATCAAGCCCCGCGAGCGAAACGCAAACGGGTGAAAATCAAGCACTCGAAAGCACGCAAGGCGAGTGCAGCGAACCCGAATCAGCGGCCAGCGAAGGGCTCTGATTCGGCGCAGGATTCTGAAAAAAAAGCGCCTGCTAAAACCGCGCCGCGCAATCCGTGGCCCGGCAAGCCTGCTTCCGGAAAACCGTCTTCCCGCAAACCGACTTCGACGAAGAAAAATGACAGCAAAAAGAGCGCGGGCGATCAGCCCTTAGGCGAGCGTTTGAATCGTTATCTGGCCAGTTCCGGCTTGTGTTCGCGGCGTGAAGCGGATCGGCGAATCGAGGCCGGACGCATCAATATCAACGGTGAAACCGTGCAGGATATGGGTCGGCGTGTGCAGCCGGGCGATGTGATTTTGGCCGATGGGCAACCTGTCGAAGCGCTGACGGAACACACTTATTTGTTGTATCACAAACCGCCCGGTATTCTTTGTTCGCGGCGCGACGATCGTGGTCGGCCATTGATTTACGATGTGCTGGATGTGGCCGCCAACGTGCAATCGGTGGGGCGTTTGGATATGGATAGCGAAGGCCTGCTTTTGCTTACCGACGATGGCGCTTTGGCGCGGGCGCTGACCCGTCCCTGAGCCAATATTCCGCGTGTTTACCGTGCGCGCATCACCGGCCATCCGGATGTGGAGACCTTGCAAAAACTGCGCAGCGGCGGCCTGAATATTGGCCGCGATGAAGCCAGCGATGCTTGGGATGTCGTGGTCGATGCCGAAACAGGCAGCCACAGTTGGTTGACGATTACCATCCGGCGCGGGCGCTGGCGCGAAGTTCGCCGCACACTCGATGCCAGCGGGCATAAGGTGCGCCGTTTGATTCGTGTCGAATTTGCCACGCAAAGGCTCGGTGATTTGCCGCCGGGAGCGGTTCGACCGCTGAAAACAGGTGAAATCAGCCAACTCAAACGCACCGCCGGAATCAAGAAAACCAAAGACGTTTGAGCAGCAGCGTGTGAAAGACAAGCTGCTGCCCATCCATGATTTGCTGCTGGCCGCTTACGGCGCGCAGCACTGGTGGCCGGCGGATTCGCCGTTCGAGGTGATGCTCGGTGCGATTCTGACGCAAAATACCAACTGGAAAAATGTCGAAAAAGCCATGGCCAATCTGAAACACGCCGGTGCATTGGATGCGCAGGTTATTTTGGACATGGACGATGCGCTGCTGTGCGAATTGATTCGCCCGTCCGGTTTTTTCAATCAGAAGGCGGAGCGCCTCAAGTTGTTTTGTGCGTTTTACCTTGAGCAGGGCCGGGAATCTGGGCTGCGGCAGCTTGCCGATCCGCGAGCGGCACTCCTCGCATTGAAAGGCATCGGCCCGGAAACCGTCGATTCGATACTGCTGTACGCGCTGAGGATTCCAATCTTCGTTGTCGATGCTTACACGCGGCGTATTTTCTCGCGC
>JAJRWP010000150.1 GCA_021545645.1 Zetaproteobacteria bacterium
TATTTGTAGCACTACTCAAGAAGCTTGTTACCGCCTTCTTCGTCAAGGTATACTGCTGAAAACCTCAGTTAAGGATGTTACGTGTTTTTCTAATTTGTTTCCCGCCGAAGCAACCGAAGCAACCGAAGCAACCGAAGCAAGCAATCCCCTCGACTTCTTAGAAAATAATCAAAAAAATAATGGTAAAATAACTTTTTACGACCACCAAGTTGGCCTGTCCACGGAAAAATATCGTGGCTTCCCTATCACTGAAATTTGTTTTGAAAATACTTGTTTCCAAAAACTTATAAATGGCAATCAAGATAATAATCTACGCCTTTTTATTCTCTATTGCCTTGTGAGGAATTACTCTCAGGTGAAGTCGAACCCATCCGATATAAAAAGTATGGACGACTTTATCGCAGAAGCCGAACTCATTCATGATGAGCCGCTAGAAGATTATTTCATTCTTGGTTCAGACAGAAAAAAAATCCGTAATATTTCCCAGACCAAACGTTTATTTATTGCTTTTGGTCGCCGTGGTGCTGTCATTGCCTATGCAAAAGGTAAAGAACACCCTCTAGCGCGAACAGCAGCTCTAAATATGATTGAGATTTTGCGCGGCAGATACCATAATCTAGTGATATGCCGAATGCTCTTGGATGATGCTATTCGCGAGTTGAGCAAGCAAGCACTGACCAAGAAGAAAGATAAACAGGAAGATATTCTTGAAATTATGATGAAAGCCCATTCCTTATATGGCATAGCGGTTTCCGATCCGAGTGTGTATCTGCTCGATGGTTCGGCGCTCAGCCACATGGCTGAATTGGCCGATGATTATTTTCA
This sequence comes from Zetaproteobacteria bacterium, assembly GCA_021545645.1. GTDB lineage: Bacteria > Pseudomonadota > Zetaproteobacteria > Mariprofundales > Mariprofundaceae > UBA1543. The sequence goes on from JAJRWP010000150.1 coordinate 826, forward strand.
TCTGCATAGCCTGCGCAACGATACCGAACGCAAGATGAATGCTCTGCAACGCTTCTGGAGCGAATATCAGGAGAAATGCAGATCGGGAATACTGAAAGGCATGGCTGCGACGTTTGGTCATCAGGAAAAAACAACTAGCTGATATGGATGCACAAGCGAGCGAACAACTTTTGGAGGCAATCGAGGGGCATGAAATGTTTGCCGATGAGTTGTTGGCTCGGATGTATAAACTTGCGCGTTGTTTACCATCGTACGCACCGGAATTATATGATGTGCTTTCAGTAGTCGCGAGCCATCGCTCTTCACTAAAAATCACCGCACCGGCGTTGCGTGCTCAACTGCCATGGAGCATCCGCACATGCTCCAGCTTGATTGACGATGCTGTTTATGGTCGCGGGCTTATACTGGATATGCTCTATTTATCTGTGACCCTTGGCCTTGTCTCTGATGAGGACGACGGAAAACGTCTTATCGGAAAACTTCTCGCAGGCAGTCAGAAAAGGGAAATAATCGTTGCCTATATTGATATTCTCGGACAAACCGATGTGGCGAAAGATTCCGGTACATTGCCTTGGCATCAATGGGCAAATATTGGCAGAAATATTGCCAAACAAGCACAAGCAATTGGCCTTTCATCATATTATTGGCGATCATCGGACACCTACTATGTTTTCGGGTCTATTGAAGGGGATGATTGTAAGAAAACTGAACATTTGGTGCAGATGCTGATTGATCTTCAGGAATCAACCATAGCTGGCAATTTGTGGATGTGGCAAATGGGCATATCCATAGGTGAATCATCAGGTATTGGTGATATTTATTTGCCCCATGAGCTTCTCGGCTGCCCCGGAAAGCTCATGGAAAGCGCGATTTCCGCCGACAGGAATGGTGGCTTAATTCTAATCGACGGGGCTGTTCATGCCAAACTGAGCGATACCATACAAGCACGTTTTCAAAAAGTTCCTCCAGAATTATTTTGGAATAAGAACATATTTCCTAAAAAACATGATGGGGAAGCTAGGGAACGGAGGCACACCATTCATTATTTGAGCAATAGAGAAAAAAATGAATTGTGATGTGTTGATCGTCGGAGGTGGCCCTGCTGGTGCGACATTAGCGGCATTTTTGGCCAAATTAGACTTGGATGTCCTTGTCTTGGAAGGCAACGCCTTTCCACGTTACCACATCGGCGAATCATTGATTCCGCAGGTATTGGATGTGCTGGAAGATTCAGGGGCGCTGCCAGCCGTTGAAAAAGCCGGATTCTTGCGCAAAGAAGGTGGCATTTTTCGCTGGGGAAGCAGTCCCGAGCCTTGGTCATTTTATTTCGATGAAACACCGGAACACTACCAACACACCTATGCGTATCAGGTTGTCCGTTCCAGCTTTGATAAAATTCTTCTGGATCATTCACGGGATTGTGGCGCACAAATTCTTAATGGCTTTACAGCAATAGATTTCAATCACAATGGCGATTTACAACCATCATCCAGTGAATCCATTGTGTCGGCCAGAAACAAGGCCGGAAAAAGCATTGAAATTCATGCAAAAATGGTTGCCGATTGCTCTGGCGGCAGTGGATGGCTTGCCAGAAAATTTAATCTGCGAAAATTTGATCCGGTCTTAAAAAACATCGCTTTTTACGGTTATTTCAAAAATGTGCACCGTGCGCAAGGCAGAGATGCCAATGCTATATTTTGCGAGGCTGTTCCATCCGGCTGGTATTGGAACATTCCACTCCATGATGGCACGAATAGTGTCGGGCTGATTACCAAAGCACCCGTCAAAGGTATGGAAGCCGAGCGCATGCAGCTTTATCGTTCCGGTATCGAATCTTCCACATATCTTAAGGAAATGCTTAAAGATGCCGAAATGATTTCAGAATTACGCAGTGCTCCCGATTATTCATATTATGCGAAAGCACTTTACGGTTCGGGATTTATTATTGTCGGCGATGCTGGTAATTTTGTTGATCCTGTCTGGTCAACCGGGGTGTTCTTTGCCACAACCGCAGCTCAAAAATCAGCAACAGCAATCCAACAATGGCTTGCAAACGATGATGAAACCGCCTTCGCATCCTATCAAACCGATATGCAAAAAATCATATCATCGTATCGTGAATTCATTCACTTTTTCTACGCCAATCATACCGATCCCGACAGTTATTTCTGGAAGGCGCATCAACTTGTGCCAAATGCAATAGATCCACATGATGCATTTATCCGGCTAGTCTCTGGACGCATGGGGGTGTGATATTTGGAGCTAATCTCATGAGCTTATCTCTCATATTCAGTATATTGCATCAAAATAAATTAGGGGCTGTCCCATCATGAATTATCTAATACCTCTGTCCATTGTCTCCGTTGGACTGCTAAATATTGGCTTAAATATCATGGCAAAGAAAACAGCAATGTTAGATGATAAAACTTATAGCCAACAACTGCTAACGCCAGAGTTTTTATTTACATTTTTAATTGGGATGGCCTCTTTGCTCGGGTTGCTCTTCGTTTATAAACAAGAGGTTAATCTTCCACAGGCGATTGCATTAATGGGTGGTGTATCCATTGTTTTGGGCGCATTGATAACAAGTTACTGTTTAGGAGAAGCAAAATCACTAGCGCCTCTCGAATGGATATTGGTGGCTTGCATCGCAGCACTCCTTCTTTTTAGATTCTGCAAAGGAGTAGAATAAATTCCGAGGGAATTACCTATCCACGTCACGCAGCAACGGGAAACCCAATAGCTTCAGATTCAACAATCGTGCGTTCCGGCAAAAAACAGGACATATCCAATTCCGGAACTTCGTTATTCATCCAGCGGCTGATGATGTGGGCGGTGATCGGGGCTAGGGCCACGCCGTTTCGGTAATGGCCGCTGGCGATCCACAGGCCGGGGCGCGCATGTACTGGGCCGAGAAATGGTAGGCCATCGGGGCTGCCGGGGCGGAAACCCATCCATTGGCGTTCGATGGGCGCATCGGCAAGGCCGGGCAGCAGGCGCGACAGACCGTTTAGCAGTGCATTGACTTCGTTCGGCGTGTTTCCTGTGGAAAAACCGACCATTTCCATGCTTGCACCGACCAGAATCCGTCCGTCGGCGCGCGGCACGAAATAAGCGCGGTCGTGTTTGACGATATGCTGCAAGCTGCCCGGCTCGGATTTGAGCAGCACAATCTGCCCTTTCACCGGCTGCACCGGAATGGAAAAACCCAGCGATGCACTCAACTGACCGCTCCAACTGCCCGCCGCCACCAGCACCGCATCGGCATGCAATGCCTCGCCATCGGCGAGTTTGACGCCGCAGACCCGTCCACCGGCTTCCAGCAGGCCGACAACCTCTGTCTCTTCACGAATCTCGACCTGTTCTTGTTGCAACACCGCGCATACCGCTTGCAATAAGCGCGGATTACGCACCTGCGCCACTTCAGGCCACAGCAGCGCCCCGTCGGTATCGGCGGCCAGCATCGGTTCGTGTTCGCGGGCTTGTGCGGCATCCAAATCTTCAACCAGCCAGCCGAAACGCTGCGACCAATCCAGCGCGGCTTGTTTATGATCAACCTCGTCATCGGGAAAAAACGGCACTATCAAGCCGCTTTTCAACCATTCAGGGGAAATACCGCTGCGTTCGGTTAATTCATCCCGCAAGGCCGGAAACATGGCCAAACTGGCATCAATCAGGTGCGTGAAAGCATCGGGATATAACCACGGTTGAATCGGACACAAAATACCGGCCCCGGCCCACGACGATTCTTGTCCCAAGCGCCCGCGCTCGACAATCACCGGCTCGATACCGAGTTGTTTCAAGCGCCAAGCCGTCAGACTGCCGATAATACCGCCACCGATAATCACCACACGCGCCGGTGAAATCGCCATGTCATGCCTCCTGCCCTGTTTTAATAGAAATACCTGAATAAGTGCCTTCCGCACATATTCCGGCTACCATGCCGCCATGCGCCACAACGACGACACGCCGCCTGCCGAACATGTGCAGACATCCTACCAGCACTGCATGGCGCTGGCACGCAGTCACTATGAGAATTTTCCCACCGCTTCAAAGCTGATTCGCGCCGATTTGCGCCCTGCCGTGGCAGCTATTTATGCATTCGCACGAACCGCCGACGATATGGCCGACGAAGGCGATGAAAGCGCCGATAAACGTCTGAAACAACTTGATGCATGGGAAACACTGCTTGAACGCTGCGCTACCGACGAGGTGGATCACCCGGTTTTTCTGGCGCTCGGCGATGCGATTCGCCGTCATGCGTTACCGGTTTCCTGTCTGCACGATTTGCTCACCGCGTTCCGTATGGATGTTAGTATTCACGCCTACAGCAGCTTCGATGAATTGCAATTTTACTGCCGTCATTCGGCCAATCCGGTTGGTAGATTGATGCTGGCGCTGCACGGCATCAACGCGCCACAAGCCTTGAGTGCCTCGGATCATATCTGCACCGCACTGCAACTGGCCAATTTCTGGCAGGATTTGAGCGTCGATTTGCCAAACGGACGCTGTTATTTACCCGGCGACTGGCTTGCCGAAGGCGGATTGAGTAGCGACGAACTGCTGCAAACGCCGCTATCCGAAGATGTCATACAAAACATCCAACCGGTCATCAAGAGAGCCATCGATTTCACCGGCAATATGATGTTTCAGGGACGAAATATTCTTCCCTATCTACCGCTGCGTTTGCGCCTGCAAATTGCCGCAACGATGCGTGGCGGACTGGCTATTTTGCATGCCGCCGATGCCACAAACACGCTCAAACAACGGCCAACGCTGGGCAAAGCAGCGTGGCTAAAAATCGCCCTGCCGGTATTGCTCGACACGCTCGCACCGGGCGCTACGCAGCAACAAAACATCAAACAGGTGGAAAACACGCCATGAGTTCCGCCAAATATTGCGAGGACAAAGCGCGCGGCTCCGGCTCTTCGTTTTTTTATGCCTTTCTTTTTCTGCCCGAGGATCAGCGGCGGGCGATGATGGCGCTTTATGCATTTTGCCGTGAAGTGGACGATATTGCCGACGAAGTCAGCGATAAAACGGTGGCGGCACGAAAACTCGCTTTCTGGGGCGAGGAAATCGCCCGCACCTTTGCCGATAAACCGCGTCATCCAGTCGGCCAAGAGCTGAATTGGGCGCGCACGCATTTCAACCTGAACGAAGAACTGTTTATCGAAATCCTCGACGGCATGCTGATGGATGTCGAAGGCAAACCGATGCTTAAATCGTCCGATTTGGCGCTGTATTGCCACCGGGTGGCTGGTGTTGTCGGCCTTTTAACTATCGAAATATTCGGTCACCGCGCCCATCAATCCGCGCGTTTTGCCACCGCTCTCGGCGAAGCGCTGCAACTGACCAATATTCTGCGTGATTTGAAAGAAGATGCGGCGCGCGGACGTATTTATATCCCGCAACAGGATCGCATTCGTTTCGGCGTTACTGATCAGGATTTTGTCGATGGCAATATAAGCGACGGCATGCGCGCACTTATTCAGCACTATATCGCTAAAATCGACGGCTTGTATCAAAAATCCCTCGATCTTTTACCTGCCGAGGATCGCCAATCGCTGCGTCCGTCGCTGCTGATGGGAGCTATTTATTTCGCCCACTTTCAGCGTATTCGCAAGCACCCGGATTTATTGTGGGAAGAACCGCCGCGCTTGCTGCCCGCACACAAAATCTGGATTGCTTGGCGCATGTGGCGTTACGAAAAACGCGCCATACGCAAAGCGCTGCCGCTAACCTTTGCCATTTAAAGCTTCAAATTTTTGCAAAGCATGCGCGTAGGCATTATCGGCGGCGGATTATGCGGATTGAGCGCTGCCATTCACTTAGCCCGGCGCGATATTCAGCTTGAACTGTTTGAAGCCGCGCCAAATCCCGGTGGTCGCACCCGCTCTTTTTTTGAGCCGCGAATCGGCCAATGGATTGATAACGGCCCGCACCTGATGTCCGGCGCGTACCGGCAAACGATTGCACTGCTTGAGGAAGCGGGCGTGAGTAATCATGTCACTTGGCAAAAAACGCTGCATCTTGCCCTGTGGGATGCGCAGCATGGGCATTTTCATTTGCAGCCTTCGCCCGCACTACCACTGGCCCTTGCCCTGCCGCTGTCCTGCTACCGCATGCCCGGTCACGGTTGGTCCGATATTCGTTCTATGCTGCATTTGGCCCGTCATCTGAATCGTCCGATTGAAAACGATACTTGTGTGCAAACATGGTTGGATCGCATGGGCATCAATCGCGCATTGATTCGCGACATGCTGGAACCGCTCTGTCTTGGCGCGATGAACGAGCCTCTGAAAACAGCCAATGCCGCCAGTTTTGCCCAAGTATTGCGCGAAGCTTTTGCCAATCATGATGCCGCACGCCTCGGTTGGTTCAATAAACCGCTCAGCGAAGCGCTGATTGAGCCGTTAAGCAAACTTGCGCAACGACGCGGCGTTCACCTGCACACAAACAGCCGCATTCGCAGTCTGCAAACACATTCACACGGAATAGAGATACGAACGAACGATAAAACACATGCCTTCGATGCCGTTATTCTCGCTCTGCCGCAGCGCGCTGCCCACCGCTTGCTCGGCATCCGCGAACCGGTACGCACACAACGCATCACCAATATTCATATGTGGTTTGATGGTATGCCCGCCCTTGATTATCCGTTTATCGGCGGCATCGGCACTAGCGGGCACTGGTTTTTTGACGTGTCCGCACAAATGAGCGTTCTCCCGGACCGACAAAACATGCATTTGCGTCATGTTTGCTGCGTTATCAGTGCCGATAGCCAACATCTGCGCGGACAAGCATTGGTGGACAAAGTGAGCGGCGAATTGGGGAAAATCGTCGGCACAACTCGAAAACCGCAATTTGTGCGCATGGTCAGTGAGCATCATGCGACCACCAGCATTTCGACAGAGATGCGGCAAACCTCTTTGCCTGCGACCTTAATTGACGCCTGCGAAGCGCCATCAGCGGGCGAGCTTCCGGCAACTATCGAAAGTGCTGTCCAACGTGGCCAAAATGCCGCTGAATGTTGTTGTTTACAGCTTTTTTCGTGAAATTACTAACCACAAAGCATCTGCACGCATCACTTTAAGCAAGATGCATCACATTCTTACTCCAGTGACCGATACAAGTTATGTAACATGCTGTTTTTATTGCAGGAATACGATTGCCTAAATTTTAAGCATGTGTCAGCAATGTGTCAGCAAGCCTTCTTTTTCAATCAACCACGCAGATTTATCCCCAAAGTTATCCACAGATTCTGTGGATGAAATGCGCAAGCGCTTGAACTGACTGCATTTAGGGCATATTCACCTGCCTATAGCAATGATTACAAGCCCTAAAAACAATCGCTCCTGAAGGCTTGCGCATCTCTCCACGGCGTCTATGATTTTCAACTATGCAATCCCCTTCTTCCGACACCAACGATTTTCGCCACCCGAGCCTCACAGATGCGTTTATCAAGCAAATTGATCATGTTCTGAACAATATCTTTTGCGAACAAGTATCCAGCCGCAGCTATCCGGCTGAATCGCTAAGCGCGGACGATCATGCTGCAAAACCACTCAGTGGGCAGGAAAAAAGACAGGCGGCAGGCCTGATGCGTGTCAATCACGCTGGCGAAATTGCCGCACAAGCGCTGTATCAAGGTCAAAGTCTGAGTGCCCGCGACCCATCCTTGCGCGACAGCCTTGCACAAGCCTCTATCGAAGAAGGCGATCACTTAAACTGGTGCCGTCGCCGGTTGCAAGAACTGGATGCCGAACCATCCAAGCTCGATCCCTTCTGGTATTTGGGTTCGTTTGTTATGGGCATGGGCGCTGGTATCGCTGGCGACCGCTGGAATTTAGGCTTTCTCGCCGAAACCGAATACCAGGTGGTTCGCCATCTCGATGATCATTTGCAACATCTGCCTGCCAACGATGTACGCAGCCGCGCGATTGTTACGCAAATGAAAGAAGACGAATTGGGCCATGCGCATCTGGCCGAAGACCTTGGCGCGGCAAAATTACCGCCACCAGTTAAGGCACTGATGAAATTAACCGCAAAGGTGATGACCGGCGTTGCCGAACGTATCTAAAGCGAACACATCCGAATCTTAGAAGCGGCCAAGGCTTGCCGAATTTGTCGCTTGAAGCTCGCCCATGACGCAACCCCTGCAAGCATGCTAATATCGCCGCCTATCTAATCGTATTGTAAAAAAAGCATGCAACAGAGGGGACACAGCTCATGTCCGGACATTCCAAATGGTCTACCATCAAACACAAAAAAGCGGCTGCCGATGCCAAGCGCGGGCAGGTATTCACCCGCTACATTCGTGAAATTACCGTTGCCGCACGCATGGGCGGCGGTGATATAGACGCCAATCCGCGTTTACGCTCCGCAGTAGCCGCTGCACGCGGCGTCAATATGCCGAAAAGCAATATTGACCGAGCTATTGAGCGCGGCGCAGGCGGCGGCGAAGGCGCGAACATCGAAGAAATCCGCTACGAAGGTTACGGTCAGGAAGGCGTTGCTATTCTCGTTGACTGCATGACCGACAACCGCAACCGCACCGTTTCCGATGTGCGCTCCGCATTCAGCAAGGGCGGCGGCAATATGGGCGAATCCGGTTGCGTGGCATGGATGTTTCATCAGAAAGGCTTGTTTATTTTCGCCCGCGAAAGCGTCGATGAAGAAGCATTGATGGAAGCCGCTTTGGAAGCAGGCGCTGAAGATGTTCAGGATAAACCGGAAGACGGTTGTATCGAAGTGACCAGTGAACCGGCTGATTTTGCTACCGTGCAAGAGGCGCTGGAAGCTGCCGGTTTGCAAGCGCAGGTGGCCGAATTATCGTGGATTCCCGAAAATACCGTGCATGTGCAAGGCGAGTCTGCCGGTAAGCTGCTCAATCTGATTGAGCGCCTCGAAGAACTCGACGATGTGCAGAATGTTTACGCCAATTTCGACATCGACGATGCCGAAATGGAACGGCTGAACAGTTAAGCTGCGCAGGCGGAAAGTAAAACAACATGCGAATCCTCGGCGTCGATCCGGGTTCACGATGCGCTGGTTACGGCGTTGTCGATATTGAAGGCAATCGCATGACACATATCACCCACGGCGTTATCGCAACGGGCAAGGGTGAATTCAGCGAACGTTTGGCCGTGCTGTTTTCCTCGCTCAGCCATGTTATTAGCGAATTTCAACCCGAATGCGCCGCCATCGAAGATGTGTTTATGGCGCGCAATGCCGCTTCCGCCCTCAAATTGGGTCAGGCCAGAGGCGCACTCATTGTTGCCTGCACACATGCCGGTTTGCCGGTTTCGGCCTACAGTCCGACAAGCGTTAAACAAGCGGTGGTCGGTTTCGGACGCGCCGAAAAAGGACAGGTGCAACACATGATTCAACTTCTACTCAAACCGCCCGCACCACTGAAAGAGGACGCTGCGGACGCACTTGCCGTAGCCTTGTGTCATGCCAACCATCAAAGCAGCGCCAAACGCATCGCGGTGAGCGCATGATGAAAAAAACATGATCGGCTGGCTAAAAGGAACAATCCGCGAGCTTGATCCGGCGGGCGGTATTTTGCTGGAGGTGAACGGCATCGGTTATGATGTCGCGGTTAGCATGCAAACCTTATGCACGCTGAAAAACGGCGCTGTTGCAGAGCTTTTTATCCACACGCATGTGCGCGAAGATCAATTGGCATTATTCGGTTTTTCTAGCGTCCGCGAACGGGCGATATTTCGCAAACTGACCGGTGTTTCCGGTATCGGCGCACGCATGGCGATGAATATCCTGTCCGGCATGCGCGTCGAAGAATTACTGGTGGCCATTGATGCTGCCGATGATGTGGCTATCGCCCGTACGCCGGGTATCGGCAAGAAAACAGCCCAACGGCTGATTCTTGAATTGAAGGGTAAGCTTATCGAAGACGGCGAAGCTTCCCCTGCCACCGGTTCGGTGCTTGCAGATGTGCGTTCGGCGCTGCTCAATCTCGGTTATAAACCGGCACAAATCGATGCCGCGTTGAAAGGCATTGAGCAAAGCGGCAACCTCGAAACGATGTTCCGTGCTGCGATGAAGGCTCTGGCATGAGCGACACACCTGAAAACGAGCAGGAACGCCTGCTCAATGCTGCGGCCCGTGGCGAAGATGGCTGGGATGCCGCGTTGCGACCGACAAAATTGGCCGATTACGTCGGTCAGCAGAAAAACAGGGCGAATTTATCGGTGTTTATTCAAGCCGCCCGTAAACGCGACGAGCCGCTTGATCATGTGTTGCTCTACGGGCCACCCGGATTGGGCAAAACCACACTGGCCAATATCATCGCTCACGAAATGGGCGTTAACATCCGTTCCACCTCCGGCCCGGTCATTGAGCGGGCTGGCGATCTTGCTGCCATGCTCACCAATCTCGAAGAGGGCGATGTTCTTTTTATCGATGAAATCCATAGGTTAAGCCCGCAAGTTGAAGAAATACTTTATCCGGCAATGGAAGATTTTCAGCTTGATCTTGTTATTGGTCAGGGACCGGCGGCACGTTCGATTAAAATGGACCTGCCGCGTTTTACGCTGGTCGGCGCAACCACCCGCACCGGTCTGATTACCAGCCCGCTGCGCAGCCGTTTCGGCGTCGTCGCCCGTCTTGAATTTTACAGCCACGACGAACTGGCGACCATTGTCAGCCGCTCTGCCGGACTGCTCAACATCCAAATCGAAGCGGCTGGTGCAATGGAAATCGCCCGCCGTTCGCGCGGCACACCGAGAATCGCCAATCGCCTGCTGCGCCGGGTGCGCGATTTTGCCGAGGTCGAGCATGATGCCATTGTCAGCCGCGATGTCGCACATACGGCGCTGATTCGTCTGGATGTCGATGAAATCGGCCTTGATTATATGGATACCAA
>JAJRWP010000151.1 GCA_021545645.1 Zetaproteobacteria bacterium
CATCAAAGATGATAGAAGAGTATATAGCGCATCACTTTGAAGAGGAGGAGCGGGTGAATGACCTGTTCCGAATAGAATGAGAGGCGACTTCCAGTCGCCATAAGACATTCTGTGCGCTTCAGCGCACAGTGGTTGAATTGTTGGATCACAACATGCAACCATGCAGGCTTCTTTACGGAAATAGCCGTATATTTTCAGAGCCCAGCATTGCCAAAACAGGGGAACTGAAAAAAGCCAAGAAACGACTTACCCGGAATGCGAGAAGACAATCAGCAAGAAAGGGGCGGAGATACCGAAAACTTACATATCTGTTTCCCTTGCTAGGGCTTAAGCCATCTGATATTTCAACAATTTCACAGAAGAAAGAGAAAAAAGATGCAACAGTTCTTGCACTTCGAGCTAAAGCTGCGGAGCAACAAATTTCTTTGACTGAATTGATGCGTGTGCTAATGCATATGGAAAAACGGCGTGGTTATGCGGGATCGTTCAAGGTGAAAACGAATGATAAAGACAAAGGAAAGGCCGAGGCAGGAGTGATTGAAACACATGTGGCTTTGGGTGATGGCAGAACAGTTGGGCAATATCTCTATTCGCTTTATCGAAAAGGTGAATCGACGAAAAATATCTATGCGCTTCGAGAGGATTACGAAAAAGAATTTGATCAAATTTGGGATATTCAGGCTCAATATCATGATGCATTGAAGCGTTGTGATGCTGATGGTTTGCCTATCAGAGAGCGGTTCAAAAAAGCGATATTTAAGCAACGTCCGCTGCAAGCATTTTCAGATAAGGTTGGTGAATGCCCATTACTTGAATGTGAGAGACGTGCTCCTAAGGCTCACCCTGTTTTTCAGCAATTTCGTATTCAGGAAACGCTTAATAATCTGGGATGGGGGCGGAAGGGAGGTAACTTAACGCCGCAACAGCATCTAATTGTTGAGCAGATGCTTGCTGAAAAAGCGGAGATCACCTTTGAATCAATTTACAAAAAGTTAAAGAAAAAAGGGTGCATGCCGGAATCCGGTATTTGCCTGAATATGGATACGCCCAATAGAGATAGTATTCGCGGCAGTAGTACATTGGCCGGATTCAAAACTCTAAAGATTCTGGACAAATGGTTGGCGCTTGACGGTGACACACAGGATTCAGTGATTTGTTTTCTGGCTGATATGACGACGCCGGAGTTGCCGGATATTCCCGGTTGGCGGGAGAACATTACGCTGGAGACGGCTGACTTTATCGACGAGATGGTTAAAACCGGAAAATTCGACCGGCTTTCCAAGATGCGAAATTTTGAATCAGGCCGCGCATCATATTCGGTTAAAGCAATGCAGAAGCTTTTGCAGTTAATCAGCCCTGATATGCGCACTGATGAGGCGATTGACGAAGGGATTAAACTTGGCTGGTTTTCTTCATCTGAATTTGAGCCGCTAGGTTATCTCCCTGATTTCGATGAAACGGGTAATGCGCTTGTCGATGTATCAATGAAGCAGATAAAAAAAGTGGTAGATGAAATCACTTCTTGTCTAGGAAACCCTGCCCAAGTCATTGTTGAAATGGGGCGAGAAATGGGTTTGGGGGCAATACAGAAAAGAAAGCTGGAGCAACAACAAGGAAAAAACAGGGATGCTAATCGGAAGCTAAATGAGGAATTGATTGCGGGGAGCCACAAATCTTCGCGCGAGAATAGGTTGCGTTTACAGCTTTGGAATGAACAAGGGGGCGATCCTAATCTTTCAGATGCCAAAATTGCCCACTGCATCTATTCAGGAAAACCAATCAAGCTGAGTGATGCGCTAGATGGCAATGCCACACAGCTTGACCATATCAGACCGCGAAAGCGTTTTTTTGATACGCGCAGGCCACAGTATCTGGTTTTATGTATTTCCAAAGCGAATAAATTTAAGGGTGATCGAACACCATGGGAAGCTTTCCATGATTCTCCTGAGAATGGAGGGGTTTGTTACGATTGGGAGTGCATTGAAGCGCGTGTTAAGCAACTGCCAAGAGACGCACGCTTCAAGAAAAAACTCATCCTTTCTAAGGAAGCTGAGCCACAGGATGAAGAATCTTTTTTAGATCGGCAGATGCATGCCACGCAGTGGGTAGCACGAGTGACTGGTCAGTGGATGCAACACATTTGCCCTGATGTTTGGGTAAGTAAGGGGTGGCTCACAGCACAATTGCGTTATCAATGGGGTCTGGCAACAGTTATTGATGATGTCAGGAGAGATGAGGGACTGCCCAAATGTAAAAACAAGTATGGTGAATGGAACAAGCGCATGGATCATCGCCATCATTTCATTGATGCCTGCGTGATTGGGCTTACAAGTCGTGGTTTGTTTCAAAAGGCAGCTAAATCCTTCCGCCAACAAGCAGAGATTTTGGAGGATTGGCAGGATATTAAATTTAAGGTTGATCCACCAATTGAGGATATCCGCAGCCAAGTTCTTGATGTTTGCAAACAAATTATTGTCTCACATAAGCCGGATCGTTTCCTATCTGCAAAGTTATTTGATGACAATCCTTTTGGACTACAAGTGGATAATGAAGGCGATAAAGAAGTAAAATGGCTTACGCACCGGGTTCCTCTCCTTGATTTGGTTTCTAAAACAGCCAAGGAGGGGAGGGAAGCCCTGCCGGAAAGCAATGTCCGGAAAAATTTGGAAAAGGTGGCGGGAGATGAGCTTCGCGCATTGCTTCTAAATAAGTTGGATGAATGTTTGCTTGAGGGCATTTCTTTTTACAAAGAGTTTGCGAATCTCCGGCGTTATAAATCGGATAAAAGCCCACTGATTAAAATGGTGAAAGTACGCGTGTCTGAGTTTGATCCTGAAAGCCATCAGATTGTTGAACATGATCAGAAGCAATTGTCTGGTAAACGATACAAGGTGCTTAAATCGGCTGAAAATGCTTATGTGGAAGTGCGAGAGTGTGATGATGGTCATGTGAGTGTAAAGGTTGTTCCGATGTTTCAGGCTTTGAAAGCAGGGGAAGCGGAGAAAGGTGTTCGTCGGTTTTTCAAAGGGGATATGGTGACGTATTCGGTGAATCCAAATATTGTGTATGTGGTGAAGAAAATAACCAGAGAAGACGACAGGCATCCCATTCGCATCAATATTATTCCGCATACAGAATCTCGGACGATAGGTGGAAGTAAACAAAATGCGATACCGCCAATGAAAGTTTCTGATGGTTTGGTAGAAATCACACCCAAGAGTGCTCACGCGTTAAGACATTTTCACACAACACCTGCCGGACTGAAACCTGTGCTTGGAAAGCTATTGCGTGAGTGAGCATCGCATCCTGCACATCGAATCTCCGGCTTGGGTTGGGCTGGATACTGGCAGGTTATGCGTTCGCGCCGATGGGCGGGATGATTATTTTACAGCGGTGGAGGATGTTGCATCACTCAGTTTGAGTGATCCGGCGATTTCGGTGAGCGTGCAGGCATTGCAATCGTTGGCGGCTGTGGGCGCTGTAGTTCTGGTGGCAGATGGTTCGCATTTGCCAACTGCGATGATGCAGCCTCTACATGCCAATGCCCGGACAGCCTCAAGGATTCGCGTGCAGACGGAATGGTGTTTGGCGTATCCCGGGCATGCAGAGCAGATTTGGGCAGGCGTTGTGGCCGCCAAGCTTCGCATGCAGGCGTCTGCCTTACGCAATCGGAATTTGAACGGCCATTTGCGTCTTGCCCGGCTGGCTGAAAAGGTGCAGCAGGGCGACCCATCGAATCTGGAAGCGCAAGGCGCGCGTCATTACTGGAAACACCTATTCCCCGAGCAAAAGTTCCGCCGTGATAAGCGTGGCGCAACCGATCACTTGAACAGCAAGCTTAATTACGGTTATGCGGTGCTGCGGGCTTTGGTTGCTCGGCATGTTGCGCTGGCTGGCCTGACACCTGCGCTGGGGATCAAGCACCACGGGCCAGTGAATGCTTTTAACCTTGCCGATGATTTGATGGAGCCGTTTCGCCCGTTGGTAGATGGCCTTATTCGTGATCATTTGCTTGAAAATACCCCGCTTGATCGAGAGCAGAAGCGAGTTCTTCTTGGTATCGTGGAGATGTCGGTAGATATGAATGACGGCAGCCAATGCCGCATGCACACGGCGCTAGATCGAGTAGTGCAATCGCTATGCCGGGTGATGAATGGGGATCGGGAGATGCTGATTCTTCCTGACAATCAGGGCGATGGGCAGGAATAGCTGGCGCATTATGTGGGTGGTTGCGATGTTCGATTTACCCACAGACAGCAAGGAAGCACGCAAGCGCTATACTCGGTTCAGAAATTCTTTACTCAAAAATGGCTTCGGGCAGTTGCAGTATTCAGTCTATATCCGACATTGCGCCACAATTGCCAATGCCGAGGCTCTGATTGAAAAAATCGGTCCGCAGACACCATCGGCAGGTCATGTGATCTTTTTCTACCTGACGGATAAGCAATATGGCATGACACGCGAGTTTTTCGGCTCGAAAAGGGTGAAGAAGAGGCCTAGAAAATTGGCCCAAATTGAGATGTTTTGACACTTTCCAGAAAAGAAAAGCCCCGGAAAAACCGGGGCTTAGCGCATTGGGGATTGTATCAGAAAGTCCGATGGTGGGGTATCGGAACATCGCCGAGCGCATGTCGCTGGTGGTAGAAATTGTATCAGAAAGTCCGATGGTGGGGTATCGGAACACTGCTACGCACCTCCTACCGAGCTGATTTATTGTATCAGAAAGTCCGATGGTGGGGTATCGGAACTCCGATCTCGGGGGGGGGGGGAACTTGGCTACTGTTTGACGGTTGAAGCTCCATTCAGTGCCCAATCGTAATCAAGATAGCTCAAGGAAGCGGTAGGTAGCGCTTGTTCATTTCTGTATTTGCGCACAAAGGCTTCGACACCGCCTGAGGTGGCGAAATCTTCGGCGAACCAGTCGAAAATCTTTGAAATATACACGTTATTTCCGGTGATTTGCATGCCTTTTCCGGGGGTGTTGAGGAACAGGCGGGCCTGATTGTCGAGTTGTGCTTCCAGCGTGGCGGCGCGGTACGGTTGCATGCGTAAATCGGGGCAACTGACGGAGGCGCAGACGATGGCGAAATGGATGCGCGGCTCATGCATGGCGCGCAGAATTTGGTGTTCGATTTCATGCAGCGAGCGCATTTTTCCGGCGACGATGCCGGCGGGTTTTTTCCATACGGGGGAGAAAAAGCTTCCGGCATCGCGGATGGATTTTAGCGGTGCGTGGTCAATTACCACTTTGATGGCGAGGATGTTGTAGGTGTTGATCCAAAAAGCCAGTTTTTCGTTGCGGTTGCTTAATTTCGCGGTGTCGAAATCGCGCAGGTTGGCGAGCAGGGCGGGCCAGTGTTTGTCGTTTGCCCATGCGGCATAATCGACGAGATTGAGGCGGATGTTGCTCAATGTTCCGGCATGCACATGATCGTGCAGCAGGGCGGCGTAGGCTTGCCAGTTCGGGCTTGCGGCTTGCGCACTTGCGGCGCTGATGCTGCAAAGCAAGAATGTTGTGATCAGGATAATTCGTTTCATTTGTCACCTTTTTCTTGCTGAAATGTTGGGTTCACTTCTTCTTTGCGCGGCCAAAGAAGAAGCAAGAAAGGCCGCCCGGCGAAGCTGTGAATTCCCGGCCCGTGCGCTTACGAAACGGGCGCAACATATTGCGCTTAACCGTTTCGCAAACGCCCGTTCCGGCACAGCGTCAAACGGGATTCATATCAAAATCGCTGCTCAGTCGTGGCGGATGATGAAAGCTTACAAGAATAGTGAATAAAAACAGCGCGCATAAAAACCTTACTGAGAAAGCTATATACCGCTTGCGCTATGCTGCTTAT
Source organism: Zetaproteobacteria bacterium (assembly GCA_021545645.1). Classification (GTDB taxonomy): domain Bacteria; phylum Pseudomonadota; class Zetaproteobacteria; order Mariprofundales; family Mariprofundaceae; genus UBA1543. The sequence continues at coordinate 5,841 of JAJRWP010000151.1, forward strand.
ACTTGCCGCATGTCTGAATTTGCGCTGATTCTGCTTTCCGCTGTGCTGGTCAATAATTTCGTATTGACCAAGTTTCTCGGTATTTGCCCGTTTCTCGGTGTGTCCAGCAAGCTGGAGACGGCGGTCGGCATGTCGTTGGCGGTACTTTTTGTGATGACGCTGGCCTCCACGGCCTCGTGGCTGGTGCAGAAATTCATCCTGATTCCATTCGATTTGATGTATTTGCAGACGATTTTCTTTATTCTGATTATCGCTGTGCTGGTGCAGTTTATCGAGATGTTGATTCATAAATCCAGTCCGGTGCTGTATCAGGCGCTGGGTATCTTTTTGCCGCTGATTACCACCAATTGCGCGGTACTCGGCGTGGCGCTGTTGAATGTGCAGCAGGAGCAAACGTTTATGACCTCGGCCTTGTACGGCTTCGGTTCGGCGCTTGGTTTTGCGCTGGTGCTGCTGTTGTTTGCTGGTTTACGCGAGCGTATCGACAAAGCCCCGGTTCCGGATGCCTTTAAGGGTTCGGCGGTATCCTTGATTACTGCCGGATTGATGAGTTTGGCGTTTATGGGCTTCTCCGGGCTGGTGAAGGTCTGATTTTATTCGTGATTCAATTTTCACCGTGGTGATCGGCGTATGAATATTCTGATGGCGATTCTTACCCTCGGCGGCATGGCGCTGATTGCCGGTATTGTGCTGGCGGTGGCCTCGCGCGCGTTTCATGTCGAAGGCGATCCGATGGTCGATAAAATCGATGCCGTACTGCCGCAAACGCAGTGCGGGCAGTGCGGTTATCCAGGCTGTGTTCCGTATGCGACGGCGGTGGCCAGTGGCGAAGCAGACGTCAATCTATGTGTGCCGGGCGGCGAACGTTCGATGTTGGCGATTGCCGATTTGATGGGTGTGCCGCCGAAAGAGGTCGAGGAAGAAGCGGCGGTGCCGATGTTGGCATTTGTGCGCGAGGATGAATGCATCGGTTGCACCTTATGCATCAAGGCGTGTCCGGTGGATGCGATTATCGGCGCGCCGAAGCAATACCATACGGTGATCGAAGATCATTGCACCGGTTGCACCTTGTGCGTCGAGCCGTGTCCGGTGGATTGCATCGATATGGTGGAAAAAGAGCAGGTGTTGGAGGAATGGACATGGGCAGCGCCGGGCAAACGCCCGTCTGTGCCGCAAACGCTTCATAAGGACGAGGAAAATCATGCTGCCAGCACTGTTTGAGCGTTTCGGACTGAATCAACTGTGGCCGACTGGCGGATTTCCCGGCGGTGTGCATCCGCCCGAGCATAAAATCACCGCCGATTCGCCGATTATCGAATTGCCCTTGCCGCCACAACTTATTTTACCGCTAAAACAGCACATCGGCGAGATTTGCGCGCCGTTGGTCGAGGTCGGCCAGCATGTGTTGCGCGGTCAGAAAATCGCCAAATCGCAGGGTTATGTGTCGGCTTCCGTGCATGCGCCGACTTCCGGCACAGTGGTTGGCGTTCAGGATCATGCGGTGCCGCATCCGTCGGGCATGGGGCGGCCTTGTTTGATGATTGAGCCGGACGGCGAGGATAGGCCCGATGAAAGTCGCGCGCCGATTAGCGATTACCGCAACGAAGACCCGGCGCTGATCCGCGAACGCATCCGCATGAGCGGTATTGTCGGTTTGGGCGGCGCGGTGTTCCCGACCTTTATCAAAATGCTGCGCGATCAGCGGCATCCGGTGCAGACGGTGATTTTGAACGGCGCTGAGTGCGAGCCGTATTTAACCTGCGATCACCGGCTCATGCTTGAGCATGCACATGATGTGTTGCGCGGCATGGATGTGATTATGCATGCGGTGAATGCACAAAACGGCGTGGTGGCCATTGAAGATAACAAACCGGATGCGATTGCCGTGATGCGCGGTGCGATTGAGGCGGCGGGCATGGATAATGTCGAGGTGCGCACGCTGCCGACACGCTACCCGCAGGGCGGCGAAAAGCAGTTGATTCAGACGATAACCGGCAAACAGGTTCCGGAGGGGCGTTTGCCGCTGCATGTCGGTGTGTTGTGCCAGAATGTCGGTACGGCGAAAGCGATTCACGATGCGGTGTGTCTGGGTGTGCCGCTGATTAAACGGGTGGTGACGATTAGCGGCGATGCCGTGCCGAATCCGGCCAATGTTTGTGTGCGCATCGGTACGCCGATTCCGTTTGTGCTGGCGCAGTGCGGGTTGGAGGATTTGAACGATGTGCGTTTGATTCACGGCGGCCCGATGATGGGCGAGCGATTGCCGCGCACCCATGTGCCGCTGGTCAAATCGACGAATGGCATACTGGCATTTCATCGCCAGTCGTTGTACAGCGAACAGGCGGTTGAGGAACCGTGTATTCGTTGCGGGCATTGTGTCGAGGTGTGTCCGGCAGGTCTTGTGCCGAATGAACTGGCATGGCATTGCCGCAACGATCAGTTCGATCGCGGGCAGGATTATAATTTGTTCGATTGCATCGAATGCGGCTGTTGCAGCTATGTGTGCCCGTCGCATATTCCGCTGGTGCATTATTTTCGTTATGCCAAGGGGCAGGTGGCGAAAATCGAAAAAGAACGCGCTTTTGCCGAGCTTTCCAAGGCGCGCAGCGAGGCTCGCGACAATCGTTTGGCACGCGAACAGGCCGAACGCGCCGCACGCCGCTCGAAGGTGCGCAAACAGCATGCGCCTGCTGCTGATAAAGCAGCCAAAACCGCCGAAAAGAAGACAGACGAAGGAAAAACAGGCGAAGGAAAAACAGAGGCAGTGAAAAAAGAAGGAGACAAGGCATGACGCTGCTGATTAGTTCGCCGCATGCGCACGGCGGCGATTCGATTCGCGCCAATATGCTGGCGGTGATTCTGGCGCTGTTGCCGGCGGCGGGTGTAGCCGTTTATTTATTCGGCTGGCTGGCGCTGTTTCTGATTGTCTTGTGCATGCTCGCTTGCATGGCAACGGAATGGGGCTGCCTGAAATTGATGAAACGGCCAACGGACCGCATCGGCGACGGTTCCGCCGCCCTGACCGGCCTGCTGCTGGCTTTGACCTTGCCTGCGGCTGTGCCGTGGTGGATGGCGCTGATCGGTTGTGTGGCGGCGATTGTGTTGGCCAAACAGGTGTACGGCGGTTTGGGGCATAATCCGTTTAATCCGGCATTGGCGGCACGCGTGGTGCTGCTGATTTCTTTTCCGTTGCACATGACCTCGTGGTTGATGCCCATGCATGCGCCGATGCTTATCGCAATACCGCCGCTCAATTTGTACGATTTCAGCACCTGCTGGCAGCTTTTCTGGTTCGGCCCGGAGGCGCTGGGTAAGGGTTTGGATGCGATTACCATGGCCAGTCCGCTGGGGCATGTGAAAACCGAATGGAGTCGCGGTATCGGTGCAATCGAAGCCTTGCGCAACTACGATTACAGCTATCTGGATGCGTTTCTCGGTCGTGAAGCGGGCAGTTTGGGTGAAACCAGTGCCTTGGCGCTGCTGCTCGGCGGTATTTATCTGCTGGCACGGCACACCATTACTTGGCATATCCCGCTGTCTTTTATTGCTACCGTGTATGTGTTGGCGGCATTGTTCAACGCAGTGAATCCGGAGCATTTTGCGCCACCGTTGTTTCATGTTTTGGCCGGAGGCTTGGTGCTTGGTGCGTTTTTTATGGCTACCGATCCGGTTTCGTCGCCGGTGACGCCGCGCGGGCAGCTTATTTTCGGTATTGGCTGCGGTATTTTGACGTGGAGTATTCGCACCTTCGGCGGTTATCCCGAGGGCGTAATGTTCTCGATTTTGTTGATGAATTGCGCCGTACCGTTGATTGATCACTATTTCCGGCCACGTGTTTACGGCAAATAAATGAATACTCAAAAAACAATCAACAGCATAAGCTTTTACCGCAGCGGACGCGAAGTTGCGCAAAGTAAGGCAAGCCTTATGGCGGAAATTGGGTTGGCTTTGCGTAACCCTGCGTACTTGGCGGTTCCAAACGGGCGTGGGCATGAGTGATCCGCAAGCCAAGTCGGGAGGTATCAGCCGCGATATGGTGATGATGGTTGTGGCGCTCACAGTGGTTACGGTGATTGCTGCCGCCTTGCTGGGCCTGACGGATAAATTCACCCGCGAACCGATTCTTGCCGCACAACGCGAAATGCTGCATCGCAGTCTGGGGCAGGTATTGCCGCCGCATGCCAATTCGCCGCTGGACGAGACCATCGACATCAAAACAGCCACCGGTACACGCACCGTTTATGTGGCTCGCGATGCGCAGAATCAATTGCTGGGTTTTGCCTGGGAAGTGATTGCGCCGGACGGTTATTCCGGTTCCATCCGTATTCTGATGGGGGTGCTGCCGAATGGCGCGGTGCATGCGATTCGGGTGACCGATCATCGCGAAACGCCGGGTTTGGGCGACGGTATTGTGCGCAATCAGCCGTGGCTTGATTTTTTCAGCGGCAAAACGACCAGCAACGTGCGCTGGGCGGTGAAAAAAGACGGTGGCGATTTCGATCAGTTTACCGGCGCGACGATTACCCCGCGTGCGGTGGTCAAAGCGGTGCATAAAGGGCTGGATTTCTTTGCTGCACAACACGATGCCCTGCTTGCCAAAGCAGCGGGAAAGTAGACACTGGCTGCGATGAACGATGTGACGAAAAAAACAACGGATGCGCTGGCGGATGCTTCGACCGCCGTTTCGGCGGCGGCGCAAGCGGCTGAGTCGATGAAAAAAACGGAAATCCTTGCCGATGGTTTTTGGCATAACAATACGATTTTTGCGCAATTGCTCGGTATGTGTCCGTTGCTCGGGGTGACCACCAGCGCGGTGAACGGTTTTTGGATGGGTGCGGCGACGCTGATGGTCTTGCTCGGTTCGAATATCGTTGTTTCGTTGATTCGCGGTGTGGTTCCGCGCGATGTGCGTATTCCGGCTTATATCACGGTGATTGCCGCATTTGTGACGGTGATCGGCTTGGCGATGAATGCGTGGATGCACGAAATGTATCTGATTCTCGGCTTGTTTATTCCGCTGATTGTCGTAAATTGTGCGATTCTTGGCCGTGCCGAGGCGTTTGCCAGCAAAAATAGTGTGCTCGATTCGGCGACCGATGCGGTTGCCGTCGGTCTTGGCTTCACGTTTGCGCTGATGCTGCTGGGTAGCGTGCGCGAGATTTTGGGGCACGGTACATGGTTCGGTTTTGCCCTGTTTGGTGAACATTATCCCGATTTTCTGATGTTTATTTTGCCGCCGGGTGCTTTTATTGCGCTTGGTTTTATTCTTGCCGGGGTGAATATCATTAACCGGCGTTTTGGTGTGTCGGCTCCGGCTTCGCCGGGCTGTACGCCGCAAAAGCACGCAGTGCAGGAAGCGCAGGGGTAATCATTTACTAATCCGGTTGCGAGGGAGGGCCCATGCCGTATTTAAATATCCAAACCAATATCCAAGTGGCCGACGAAGCGGTATTGCTTGCCCAAGCATCGGCAACGGTCGCCGAAATGCTCGGCAAGCCGGAAAGTTATGTGATGGTGCATATTGAATCGGATGCGGGTTTGATATTTTCCGGAAGCGATGCGCCGGCTGCGTATTTGCAATTGAAAAGCCTCGGCTTGCCCGAGAATCAAACGGCTGATTATTCGGCAACATTATGCGCTTTGCTGCAGCAAACGCTGGGCATCGAAGCCGGACGTGTATATATCGAATTTTCCGCGCCCGACAGGCATATGTGGGGCTGGAACAACGGTACGTTTTAATATGAATTTTCTGCTTCGGACAAGCCTGCAAGCGCGCTATGGATAAAGTTGCGGATCGCTGGCTGATGCCAAGGAAAAATTCCGGTATACGCCTGCTGTTTGTGCATGCGCCGTATTTGCTTGCTTGCGAATTGTTGGCGGTATTGGCGGTGTTGTGGCTGTTGCCCGAGCGCAGCATGGCGTCTTCCATTTTTCTGTGGCTTAGCGCTTGGGGTGTGAGTGTGCTGGTGCGTGTCTGGCCGATTGTTGATCAGGGCGACGATCAGGACGATGTGCACACAGAAAATCCGCAAAGCAATCGATTGCATGAGCAAAAACTGCGCCAGCGCGCGCGTATCTACGTTGCCGGTTCTTTGCTGGCCGGGGTGATCTGGGGTGTGTTGTCGTGGCTGGTATTGCAGCCGTCGGAGCAGCTAAATACCACCTTTGTTTTGCTGCTCACTATGGGTGTGGCGGTACTTGGTGCGGCAGCACAATTGGCATGGCCACCGGCATGGCTGGCTTATGTGATACCGATTGTGGTGATTGTTGGCGACCGCTTGCTTGCTATGGCCGAAGGTTTTGCCATGCTGAGCTTGCTGTTGGCGGTTTTGTTGTTGATTTGCATTGTTTTTCTGCTGCGCCATCAGCGTTTGTTGGTGGAGGCTTCGAATGATGCTGCGAACGGACGCATCCTGCACGACATGCAGCAAAAACAGTTCAAAGCAGAGGATGCCAGCCGCGAAAAATCACGTTTTCTGGCGGCTGCAAGTCACGACTTACGCCAGCCGGTACACACCCTGAATTTGCTCGTCGGTTCGCTGGAAGCCCGTTCGCACGATGCGCAAACGCGTGAAATTGTTGAGAAAATGCGCGAAGTTCTAAGTGGTTTGGATAGTTTGTTTGGTTCGCTGCTCGATTTATCCAAATTGGATGCGGCGGTGGTGAAACCTGAAATGCGGGTGTTGCCGTTGGCAACGCTGTTCGACGGACTGAACAACGAATTCGGTGCTGCGGCGAAAAAAGCCGGGCTGAAGCTGTCGTTCGATGCGCAGGGGCTTTTTGTGAAAAGTGATTCGGTGAGCCTGTGGCGGGTGATGAGCAATCTGATTTCCAATGCGATTCGTTACACACCAACCGGCTCGGTCCGTATTCGCTGTTATCCAAGCGAAACGCATGTCCGCATTGCCGTGCAGGATACCGGTATCGGTATTTCCGAGGCGGAATTGCCGCATGTTTTCGATGAGTTTCATCAGATTGGCAACGAGGAGCGCGATCGCAGCAAGGGCCTCGGTTTGGGTCTAGCGATTGTACGCAAAACTTGCGATATGCTGGGTTGTACGGTGTGCGTTTCATCCACACCGGGCAAGGGTTCGGTGTTTACCGTCGAAGTGCCGCGCGTCGAGGCTCCGCAGGTCGAAATTGCAGCAACGCAAGCACAAACGCTTGCAGCAGATGCAACAATTCAGCCTGAAACAGCATCAGTAGCAACACCGCTGGCCGGTTTGCGAGTGTTGATTATCGACGATGAGCCGGATGTGCGTGATGGCATGCGGATTTTGTTCGCGCAGTGGGGCTGTGCGGCAATGTTGGCTGAATCGGGAGCCGATGCCTTGGCGCAGATAGCGACATGCGGGGAAATACCCGATTTGTTGATTGTCGACTACCGGTTGCGCGAACGCGAAACGGGAGCGGATGCCATTGCTGCCGTTCGTCGTCAGTGCGGGCGTTTGATTCCGGCGATGATTCTCACCGGCGATACCGCACCGGAGCGGATTCGTGAGGCCAAAGAGGCCGGATGCCCGTTGCTGCATAAGCCGGTGGAGCCGGGCAAGCTGCTGGCATTGATTCGCCATTGTTTACGACAAGGGTGAGGCTGTGTGAAGCACCATTTCCAAAAAAACCTTGACAATTCAATAGCTTCTATGCATCCTTGAATGTAATTCATTATCAGGAGGGGCTAAACACGAGCTGGGCTTGTACTTAATTGAAAAATCAGTTTATAGTTCGCGCGCGCTCTGGGTGGCGTTTGGTTAATGTCTGCTAATAAGGGTTGATAATTTTTAGCGGTAATTAATGTGTGTATTTGAAATTATGGCTTAATACTCACTAGGAAGAGGGTGTATGATTAAAAATAAGGCGATTATTTGCACATTGTTGTTGCTTTCCGCGTGTTCCATACGGCCGGAAGCGGTGACGGTGGATGAGCAGAAGCGGATTGTGGCGCAGGATCGTCAGGCGATTTTTGCCGGTCAAGTCCCCCTCAGCACCAAACTGGATATCTATGATGCCATGGCCCGCGCATTGCGTTATAATGTTGATTATCGCACCAAGTTGTTTGAAAAGCAGGTTGCACTCGGCCAATATAACCTGAGCAAATACAAATTTCTGCCTGCCTTCCGCGTCAATGGCGGCATTAATTACCGTTCCAATCTGCCGATTGCCGATAGTCTTGATACATCAACCAATCAAGTCTTGCCATCTTTTGCCACCGCTTCGGACCGGACGATCCGTAACGTCGATGTGCGCATGGTCTGGAATCTCCTTGATTTCGGCGTGACCTATTATCAGGTCAAACAGGAAGGTAACAAAGCCCTGATTGCCGATGAAGCTCGGCGTAAAGTGGTCAGCCGTCTGTTGCGCGACGTGCGTTCTGCCTATTGGAAAGCTGCTATCGCGCAAATGATGAAGCCTGAAATCGAGCGTATTCTGGGCGAGGCGAGAGAAGCCCTTGAATCATCGTCTAAGGCTCAGAAAAAAGGCTTGGCTTCGCCGGTTAAGGTGTTGCAATACCGCAAAGCATTGATGAAGCTGATTGATACGCTGGAAGATTTGTTTAATCAGATGGAAACGGCCAGAACCCAGCTATCTTCGCTGATCAACGAGCCGTTAAACAACGAGTTTGAACTGGATATTCCCGACGAATTGCCGATGGATGCTGCCAACGTGCCATTCTGTCTGCCTAAAATGGAAGAGCTGGCGCTGCTCAACAAGCCGGAAATCCGCGAAGAAATTTATCGCAAACGCATCAGCGTTGCCGAAACGCGTAAAGCGACGTTGCGCATGCTGCCCGGGCTAGAGTTAAGTGCCGGCGATAGTTACAGCAGCAACTCTTTTTTGCATAATAAAGCATGGGCCTCGGCTGGTGCGCAGGTGACTTGGAATATCTTCAATATCCTTTCCGGCCCTGCGGCGATCAAACAATCCAAGGCCAATGAGGCTGTTGCCGATCAGCGGCGTATGGCCTTGCAGATGGCGGTGCTGACCAAGGTGCATTTGGCCTATCGCGATTACTTGCATCGTCGTTATCAGTTGACGCGGGCGACCGAGCTGGATGATTTGGAAGCTGAATTAACCGGCTATATTCGCAATGCAGCACAGAAACGGGCAAAAAGCCGTTTGGAATTGATTCAGGCTGAGGTCAGTGCTTTGAGTGCCAAGCTCAAGCGCGATAATGCTTATTCTGCCATGCAGGATGCGTTGGGTTATATTTATGACAGCATGGGTGTCGATCCGTTGTCCTCCGGTTTCAATCAGACGGACATTGGCGATTTGCGCAACCGTTTGGCATTTAATCTGAGTACGTGGACCAAGGCCGAGACCGCACCATTTAACTGGGCATGCTATCCGCCGGAGCGCGAAGGGCAGTCCTACAATTCGGCGAATTTCCGTAGTCCCAAGAAAGAAATTGAGAAGGCCGTTGTTGAGGCTGCGAGTGGTCAGCAGATAGACAGCGATGCGCTGGCCGAGAAAGTCGCCGATAAGGTTGCCGAGAAGATTGCCGCCAAGATGGTTGCAAACATGGAAGCCAAAGCGGGAGGCAACAAGCCGAGCGTAGCGCCGATCACCAAGCAGGACGTGAAACAGCTGGATAAATCGTTACGTACCGTGCGCAAATTCGAGACCGTGCATTTCGGCGCAGCGGCGACGGGTATTACACCCGAATCTGCAGCAACGCTGGATCGCGCGGCTGAATTCTTGCGCGATCATCCCGATATGAAGATCGAGGCCATCGGCTTTAGTGATAATGAGGGTAATTTGGTGAGTGCGCATCAGGCTTCGACGCAACGTGCACGCGCCGTTTATCGTTATCTGGTGAAGCAAGGTGTCGATCGCAATAGAATCGTGGTTAAGGGTTATGGCCCGGCGTCGCCTGTGGCGGATAATGCAACAGCCGAGGGTCGGGCTAAGAATCGCCGTGTTGAGCTTTATGTCATTAAGTATCCGTTTGACTATACGCCGCTGGTGAATGAACAGCGTATGCGACAGTTGGAAGCAGCAGATGCGGTTGCGCAAACAAATAAAGCAGCCGAGATGCGCAAAGCCGAAGAGATGCGCAAGGCTGAAGAAATGCGCAAGGCTGAAGAAATGCGCAAGGCTGAAGAAATGCGTAAGGCTGAAGAAATGCGCAAGGCTGAAGAAATGCGCAAGGCCGAAGAGATGCGCAAGGCCGAAGAAATGCGCAAGGCCGAAGAAATGCGCAAGGCCGAAGAAATGCGCAAGGCCGAAGAAATGCGCAAGGCCGAAGAAATGCGCAAGGCCGAAGAAATGCGCAAGGCC